>CAYODC010000344.1:0-2553 GCA_964402575.1 uncultured Verrucomicrobiota bacterium | reverse complement strand
CTCCATGAACGGATACGGCTTGCGCCCCGCCATGAAAAACGCCCGCGTGATGTCCAGCCCGTGCTCTTTCACCGCATCCATCACCCGCATCCCGTCATCCGCGTGGTACCTCGACAAGATCACCACCTCCACCAGATGCTCTTCCGGATGCATCCGGTTCAGCATCAGCAACCGCCGGATGAACGGGAACCCCGTCCCCGGCTTCGGCAGGTCGTGCCGGTGCTCCCGCTGGTACTTCCGGAATGCCTCCAACCCTTTTTCGAGATACAACTCATGCTCGTGCGACAAGTCGAACAACACCGTCGACGACACCGCCACTACCAGCTTCTTTTCAATCGGATACGCCATGCTTCTCCGCCTTCTTTTCCTGCTTTTCCTTCCCCATTGTCGACGTTTCCTCCACCGCCGCAAGTCCTTTCCTCCCCCCCACCGGTTTTAACACGTTTTTAGCCGTTCACCGGTTGCAGCCCTCCCCGATCCAACGCATAGTTTCCTTGGAATGGCGAAAGGAGAACGCCATGCTGCAATTGACCGACATCAAACTGGATCACGCCGAAGTGGTCGCCGCCAAGGGCTACCTCGACTCCGCCACTTCGCGCCTGCTCGAAGCTCACTGTGGCGACCTCCTTGGCGCCGGCTGCAAATGCGTCGTCTTCGACTTCCGCGACCTCCAGCTCCTCAGCAGCGAGGGCCTCCGCACCCTCCTCGCCCTCTCCAAGCGCATCCGCGCCGTCGGCGGCAAGCTGGTTTTTACTGGCATCCACGGCGCCGTCCGCGATATGTTCAATATCGCCGGATTCCTGGATGCCTTTCCGGTGGTTGACCAGGTGAAACCCGATATCGCCTGACCCTGCGGAGGTCCCCCATGAAAAAAATTCTGGCCGTCGTCGTCGGTCTCATCATCCTTCTCGTCCTCGTCGTGGGCGCCCTTCTACTCTCGCTCAATGGCGTCGTCCTCAAAACCGTCAACGGCGCCGCCCCCGCCCTCCTCGGCGTGCCCGTCACCCTCCGCCACGCCGACATCTCCCTCCTCCAGGGACGCGCCACCCTCCAGGAACTCCATGTCGGCAACCCCGAAGGCTTCAAGACCGACGGCCTCCTCGACCTCGGTTCCCTCTCCGTCCACATCGACAACTCCACCCTCCTCTCCGACACCATCGTCATCCGTGAAATCCTCATCGACGGCCTTGTCGTCACCTACGAACAGGGCCTGCTCGGCAACAACCTCGGCGCCCTCCTCGAACAACTCTCCGCCGGCAAGGACGAACCTTCGCCCAAAGACGCCCCCCCCGCCCCCCAGGATGACGGCACGCCCGCCAAGAAAGTCGTCATCGAAAAACTCTCCATCACCGGCAGCCGCATGAACGTCTCCCTCACCGGCGCGGCCGCCCTCACCGGCGGCGGCACCATCCCCATCCCCCTTCCCCCCATCACCCTCACCGACCTCGGCAAGGAAAAAGACGGCCTCACCCTCCCCGAAGCCATCCGGGAAATCCTCGGCGCCATCTCCGGCGCCGCCACCACCGCCATCTCCGGCGCCGGCCAGCTCCTCGGCGATGCCGGCAAGGCCCTCGGCCAGGGCGCCCTCGCCGTCGGCGAAGGCGCCCTCGATGCCGGCCAAGCCGTGGTCGGCGGAACCGTCGATGCCGGCAAGGCGGTCGTGGGCGGAACCGTCGATGCCGGAAAAGCCGTCGTGGGCGGCGCCGCCGATGCCGGCAAGGCCCTCGTCGGCGGCGCTTCCGATGCCTTGAAATCCATCAACCCCTTCAAGAAATAACATGTCGTCCTCCCCGCCCCTTCCCGGGCCCCGGCGCTGGCTGGGGCCCATCACGGCGGTGTTCTGCACCGTCCTGGTCATCTCCAACGTCTCCGCCATCAAGCCGCTCTCCATCCCCGGCCTCCCCTTTGTCCTCATGGATGGCGGCAACCTGCTCTTCCCCATCTCCTACATCTTCGGCGACGTCCTCGTCGAAGTCTACGGCTACGCCCAATCCCGCCGCATCATCTGGCTCGGCTTCGTCCTCAACATCTTCGCCGCCGCCGCCTTCTCCCTCGTCGCCCTCCTCCCCCCCGCCCCCGGCTGGGAAAACTTCCATGCCCCCGGCGTCCCCATGCAGGACGCCTTCGCCTCCATCCTCCTCCAAACCCCCCGCGTCGTCCTCGGCAGCATCATCGCCTTCTGGTGCGGATCCTTCCTCAACGCCTGGGTCATGGCCCGCATGAAGATCCTCACCCGCGGACGCCACCTCTGGCTGCGCGCCATCGCCAGCACCCTCGCCGGCGAAGCCGTCGATTCCCTCCTCTTCACCTCCATCGCCTTCGCCGGCGTTTGGCCCCTCGGGCTCGCCGCCCGCGTCATCTTCTGGAACTTCGTCCTCAAAACCGGCTACGAAGTCCTCGCCACCCCCCTCACCTACTTCATCGTCCACCGCCTCAAGCGCGCCGAAGCCTCCGACCCCTACGACACCCATACCGATTTCTCCCCCTTCCGCCTCGACGGCTGACCCCGCCCCGTCCTATCCTGCCCCCATGAAACGCCCCCCCTCCAAAACC
>CAYODC010000343.1:0-2555 GCA_964402575.1 uncultured Verrucomicrobiota bacterium | reverse complement strand
TTGACGAGCTGGGTGCGGGTGGCGGCGTCCACTTCGCTGACGATTTCGGCGACGGTGCCCGGGAAGACGCGCGCGGGGCGGTCGAGGGCGACTTCGACTTCCTGGCCGAGGGCGAGGCGGTCGACGAGGCGGACGGGGACGGGGGCTTCGAGGCGCATGCGGGAGGGGTCGTAGACGGCGAGGAGGAGCATGCCGGGGTTGGCGAGGTCGCCGGCTTCGATGCGGCGTTCGGTGACGATGCCATCGATGGGGGAGTCGACCTGAGCGTAGGAGAGCATGACCTTGACTTCCTCGACCTGGGCGCGGGCGGCGTTGAACATCGCCTGGGCCGCGATGAGGGCCTGTTCGGTGGTGGCTTGGCTCTCGAACAGCTTTTGGGCGCGTTGGTATTCGGTCTGGGCCTGGTTGAGCTGGGCTTCGGCGGCGGCGAGTTTCTGGCGGATGTCGCGGGCGTCGAGGGCGAGGAGTTTCTGGCCCTTTTTGACGCGGTCGCCGGCGGAGGCGAAGACCTGCTCAACATAGGCGGGGATGCGGGCGGAGAGGTTGATTTTCTCCTCGGAGGCGGTGGTGCCGACGACTTCGATGCGGACGGGGGCGGTTTCGGCCTTCACCTCGAACGTGGGGGCGTCGGCGGGGACGGCGAGGCCGGCTTGGTGGGCCAATTTTCCGGGCGGGGTTTTTTCGCCGAGGAAGCCGCCGGACCAGACGACGACGGCGGCGAGGCCGATCAGGCCGAGGAGGAGCTTGAGGGATTTTTTAAAGTTGATGGCGAGTTTCACGGCATGGCCTCCAGGGGGATTCAATATCCAATGTTCAATATTCAATATCCAATGTTCAAATGGGTCATGGGGTGCCCCATTCGCCTTTGGCGCGTTGGAGGTTGGAGAGGGCGGTGAGGTAGTCGTACTGGGCGGCGGCGGAGCGGGTTTCCATGGCGGTGACGCCGACCTGGGTTTGGAGGAGGAGGGCGATGTCGGCGGCGCCTTGCTGGTATTGTTCCTGGACGATGCGGAGGGCTTCCTCGGCGGTTTCGAGGTTTTTACGGACGACGTCGAGGCGTTCCCAGGCTTCCTGGGTGCCGAGGAAGGCCTGCTGGAGGTCGAGTTTGAGGTTGAGGCGGGCTTTTTCCTCTTCGGCGCGGGCGGCGTCGAGCTCGGCCTGGGCGGCCTGGACGGCGGCGCGGGTGCGGGCGCCGTCGAAGAGGTTGATTTCGGCCATGATGCCGGCGGTGTAGCTGTTTTCGAAGTCGCGGGAGACATCGCTGTCGAGGTCGTAGGAACCGAAGGCGCTGACGGTGGGGACATAGCCGCCGCGGGCCTTGCGGAGGTCCTGTTCCTTGACTTGGCGCAGCAGGCGGGCGGCGCGCATTTCGGGGCGGTCTTCGTAGGCCTTGGGGTTGGTGCATTGGGGGGGAGGGGCGTCGAGGGTGGCGGGGGCAGGGGGAGCGAGGGTGTCGGCCGCGAGGTCATCGCTGCCGATGGCGGCATGGAGGGCGGCGAGGGCGAGCTGGGCGCCGTTGCGGGCCTTGATGAGGTCTTCGCGGGCCTGGGCGAGCTGGGTTTCGAGGTTCAGGACATCGGTTTTGACGGCGCTGCCGGCGGCGAAGCGTTCGCGGGCGATGCGGAGGCTTTCGCCGATGCTGTGGACGGCCTTTTCCTGGACGGCGGCGAAGGCGCGGGCCTGGAGGACGGCGTAGAAGCCGCGGGTGACTTCGTGGACGAGCTGGTTGCGGGCGGCGGCGAAGGCGGCGGCGCTGGCTTCGGTGCCCAGGCGGGCCATATGCTTGCCGGCATCGCGCGGGCGGTCGAAGAGGCGCCACTGGGCGACGACGGAGCCGCGGAGGTTGTCGGTGTCGTCGGGGTGGTTGGGATCGAACGCGGGGTCCTGCATGTTGAGGGTCCGCTGATTGAGCTGCATCATGAAGGATTGGATGGGATTGTCGCTGGCGGAGTAGGTCGCGGCGAGGCCGATGGAGGGATAATAGTAGGACTGGGCCTGCCGGAGCAGGGCCTGAGCGGAGGCGATGCGGGCTTCGGCAGCCTGGAGGGTGGGGGAATGTTCGAGGGCGGTGGAGATGGCGTCTGCGAGGGTGGCGGCGCGGGCGGCCGACGGGGAGAGGAGGATGGCGAGCAAGAGGGCGGCGATGAGGTGGGTTTTCATGGGATCAGGTCCTTTTTCTGGCGCGCATGCAGTTGAGAATGGCGAGCGAGCGGGGGTCGCCGAGGGAGTACCAGACTTCCTTGCCGCGGCGTTCGCGCTGGACGAGTTCGGCGCGGAGGAGCTTAGTGAGGTGGCTGGAGACGGCGGCCTGGGGGAGGCCCAGTTCTTCCGTGAGGCGATGGACGGGGGCGGCACGGTCGGATTCGAGGCGTTCGATGATCCGGAGGCGGCAGGGATGGGAGAGGAGCTTGAGCGTTTTGGCCGTCCGGGCGAGATCGTCGACCGAGAGGAGGGAGCGGGGGCAGGGTGGCTTGCGTGATTTCATGACCCCCAACATATGTCATAAATCACATATGTCAAATTGGAGATGTAAAAAAAACCGGGGAGGGTCAGGG
>CAYODC010000342.1:0-2555 GCA_964402575.1 uncultured Verrucomicrobiota bacterium | reverse complement strand
CGAGCCGGGCTGTTGTCCCCATGGACGCGCGGCGCCGCCCTGGCGTTCCCGTCCCGCCCCGCTGACCGGCGGACGCCCCCGCTCACCAATAGTCGCGGCGCGGCATCGCAAAGGTCCCCGCCGGCGTGTCGAGCTGCATCAGCGCCGGATCGACCTCGTCGATGAACCGCGACGGCATGCACATCATGATGCCGCCCTCGCGCGCCTTGCGCATCCGCGGCACGCACAGCCACAGGTAGTCCTTCGCCCGCGTGACGGCCACATAGAACAGCCGCCGCTCCTCCGCCTCGTTGGCGGGTTCCTCCAGCGAACGCGCCGCCGGGAACATCCCGTCCACCAGCCACAGTACGAACACGGCCTTCCACTCCAGCCCCTTCGCCTGGTGGATCGTCGTCAGCCGGATCGAATCCGACGGCAGCCCCTTGGTCTTGTTCTGCTCCGCGTCCAGGTTCGTCAACAGCGCCATCTCGCTCAGGAATTCCGCCGTGTTGGCGTACTTCGAGGAAAAGCCCATCAGTTCATCAATGTCTTCGAGCCGCTGCCGGGCATTGTCGAAGGTGTCCTCGGCGAAGTCCTCGTAAAACGACTCCTTGAAGCGGAACACCAGCTCGTCGGGACGGTCGAGCACCGCGCCGTCCTCCTCCCCCGGCGCAAACACCCGCTCCGCGACCGCCTGCCACAGCGGCTGGGCCTCCTTCGGCAGCAGCCCCGCCAGCTTGGCGCGCTTGTCCGCGTCGCGCAAGTTCAGGTGACCGCCCAGCGCCTCCCACAGCGTCTGCGCCTTCTTGGGACCGACCTTGGGAAACAGCTCCATCAAACGCGTAAACGCCAGGCTGTCGGCCGGATTCGCCACCAGCCGCGGCAGCGTGCACACATCCTTGATGTGCGCCTGTTCGAAGAACCGCACCCCGCTCATCAGCACGTAGTTCAGGTGCGCACGCGCCAGCTCCATCTGCAGTTCCATCGCGTGGAAGTGCGACCGGTACAGCACCGCAATCTGCCCCGGCGGCACCTCCCCCGACGCCAGCAGCCGCTGGATCCGCTCCACCACGTAGCGCGCCTGGTGACCGCCGTCGGACACCTTCGCCAGCACCGGCCGCACGTCGGCCGCCCGCGTCGCCCGCAGCACCTTCTGGTACTGCTCGGGATTCCCTGCGATGACCTGGTTGGCCACCTCCAGGATCCCCGGCGTGCTTCGGTAGTTCTCCTCCAGCTTGAAGATCTTCGCCCCCGGATGGCGCTTCTCGAACGACAGGATGTTCTGCACCTCCGCCCCGCGCCATGAATAGATGCTCTGGAAGTCGTCGCCCACCGCCAGCAGATTGCCGTGCTTCGCCGCGATCCGGTCCACGAACTCGCTCTGCAGCCGGTTCGTGTCCTGGTACTCGTCCACCAGCACGTGCCGCATCCGCTCCTGGTAGGCCGCGGCGACTTCCTCGTGCTCCTGCAGCAGCCGCAGCCCGTTCACCAGCAAGTCGTCGAAATCCATCGCGTTCAACCCGCGCTTGCGCTCGCCGTAGAGGCGGTGAACCTTCAGGACGCTTTCCAGATCCACCGCGTGCTCCCCGAAATGCGCCCGCACCGTCTCCTCGACATCCGCCCCCCGGTTCGCCGCCAGCCCGAACACGCTCGAGAGCACCTGCGGCTTCGGAAACTTCTTGTCCTTCAACCCCAGCTCGGCGATGCATGCCCGAAGCAGGCGCTGCGAATCGTCCTCGTCCAAAATCGTGAAATCCCGCCCGTAGCCCAGCCGCTCCGCATGCCGCCGCAGCATGCGGTTGGCCGCATGGTGGAACGTCCCCCCCCACAGCCCGCCGACGTCGCCGCCGACCAGATGCGCCGCCCGCTCGAGCATCTCGCGCGCGGCGCGGTTCGTGAAGGTCAGCAGCAGGATCTGGCGCGGATCGATCCCTTGCTCCAGCACCAGCCACGCCACCCGGTGCGTCAGCGTCCGGGTCTTGCCCGTCCCCGCCGCCGCTATCACCAGCACCGGTCCGTCGGACGCCGTCACGGCGCACAACTGCTCCTCGTTCAACTGCCGGGAAAAATCCAGGGACATCGGCAGCCTCAGGCCGTTTCCTCGGCGGGCGCCGCTGCCACCATGTCCGCCAGCGTCAGCCCACCGAACCCCTGCGCCAGACCCTGGTCGATCTTCCCCAGCGTCTCCTTCAGCGGTGCATCCAGCGTGAGCTGCCCCTCCAGCTCGGTTTGGCCGCCGCCCTCCCGCATCAGCGCCGCCACCAGCTCCTCCACGCGGATCGACTCCGGCGCACGCATCAGCACGTAGCCCGCATCGCGGCTGGCCACCTGCGCCAGATAGCCCTGCCGCGCCAGATTCCCCACCACCGAGTTGATCAACCGGATCGGCGCCTTGTGCTGATGCGCAAAACTGGCGGCGTCCAATGGCCCCTGCCCGCCATGCATCGCCCGCCCCGCCCGCCGCAGCACCATCAGCGCCACCAGAATGCGCGAGCGCGTGCTGGCCGAATCCGCCCCGCTCTCCAACTGGTAGGTGTCCGCATTCTGCAGCGCAAAGGTCAGCTCCGCGCCCAGCA
>CAYODC010000341.1:0-2562 GCA_964402575.1 uncultured Verrucomicrobiota bacterium | reverse complement strand
TTTTCCGAACCTTTCGAGAAAACCCGACGCCAGAACGGCCCCATTCTGGCGGTTCTGGGTCTGCGTTTGCGTTTCTGTCGCGCCGCTTGCGACTCTTGCGTTACATGGATCGAAGGATTCAGATGCGTTGGCCCTGGCCCCTTCCCCGCTTTCCCATTGCCGCCCGCCCGCCCTCTGGGCTATGGTGGCTTTCTCTTCAGGAGACCTTGGCCATGCTCGACCTCCCATCCCAACGCATCGTGGTCACCGGCGGCGCCGGTTTCCTCGGCGGATTCGTCGTCGAGGCCCTGCGCGCCCGCGGCTGCCGCGAGGTCTTCGTCCCCCGCCGCGCCGATTACGACTTGGTCGAACACGCCAACGTCCGCCGGATGTTTGACGATTTCCGCCCCGACCTCGTCATCCACCTCGCCGCCGTCGTCGGCGGCATCGGCGCCAACCGCGAACACCCCGGCGAATTCTTCTACCAGAACATGGCCATGGGCCTGTTCCTCCTGGAGGAAGCCCGCCTGCGCCAAATCCGGAAATTCGTCGCCCTCGGCACCATCTGCGCCTATCCCAAGTTCACCCCCGTCCCGTTCCGCGAAGAGGACCTTTGGAACGGGTATCCCGAGGAAACCAACGCCCCCTACGGCCTGGCCAAGAAGATGATGCTCGTCCAGTCCCAGGCCTACCGCCAGCAGTACGGCTTCAATTCCATCTTCCTCCTCCCCGTCAACCTCTACGGCCCCCGCGACAACTTCCATCCCGCCTCCTCCCATGTCATCCCCGCCCTGATCCGCAAATGCCTCGAGGCCCGCGACGCCCGCGCCCCCGAAATCACCGTCTGGGGCACCGGCCACGCCTCCCGCGAATTCCTCTACGTCGCCGATTGCGCCGAGGCCATCGCCCTCGCTGCCGAACGCTACGACGGCGCCGACCCCGTCAACATCGGCGCCGGGTTCGAAATCCAGATCCAGGACCTCGTCCCGCTCATCGCCAAACTCACCGGCTTCTCCGGCCGCATCGCCTGGGATGCCTCCAAGCCCGACGGCCAGCCCCGCCGCATGCTCGACACCTCCCGCGCCGAACGCCTTTTTGGGTTCAAGGCCCATACGGGCTTCGAGCAAGGCCTCCGCGCCGCCATCGACTGGTACGAGCAACACCGCTGATCCCCTCCCCACCCCGGTTCTCCATCCGCACCCGCGCCAAAACGTCTATTGTTTTATAAAACACTGTACAAGGCGGATCCCCGGTTGATCTTCCATTGTTTTATAAAACAATGGACATCCCGCCGAATGGATCGCGCTTCCCGGCAAGGGAATGCTCTATCCGGGGGCGGCCATGGACTGCCTGCGCATCCCATCCGCATCGCGCAGGGTGCATCGGGCGCAACCGCCCGGCTCGGCAGGGACGCTTCGCAAGAACCTCTAGCGCTTGTATTTCTTGCGCGTCGAGTAGCCCGTGTGCAAAAGCTGATGCGATTTCTTGCCCAAGGGGGCGCCGAGATACTCGGCATACAGCTTCTGGACCATCGGATTCTCGTGCGAACAGCGGATTGCGCTCTTCTCGTCGTCGCGATAAATGCCCGCGGCGCGCTGCTGCCGGATCTCGTCCGTGGCGCCGTAGGGCTGCCCGCCCCCCCCCACGCAGCCGCCGCGGCACGCCATCACTTCGATGAAATGGTACGGCGTTTCCTGGCCCTTGGCACGGGCTTCGCGGACCTTGTCGAGCACCTTCTCGATGTTGCCCATGCAATGGGCCACCGCCACGCGGACTTCCTTGCCCCCCACCTGCAGCGTCGCCTCCTTCACGCCGTCGAGCCCGCGGATGTCCGTCAGCTCCATCGTCGGCAGGCGCTCCTTCGTCAGCGCAAAGTGCGCGGTGCGCAGCGCGGCCTCCATCACGCCGCCGGTGACGCCGAAAATGGTGCCGGCGCCGGTGTAGTCGCCCAGCAGCGAATCGACGCGCTCGTCGTCGGGAAGATTCACGAAGTCGATGCCGGCGCTCTTGATCATGCGGCACAGCTCCCGCGTGGTCAGGGAAATGTCGATGTCCTGCTGCCCGGAGCTGCTCATCTCCTCGCTGCGCTGGATCTCGAACTTCTTGGCCGTGCAGGGCATGATCGACACCACGAAGAGGTTCTTCGGGTCGATCCCCATCTTCTGCGCGTAATAGGTCTTCGTCAGCGCCCCCACCATCGCCTGCGGCGACTTCGCCGTCGAAAAGTTCGCAATGAAGTCCTGCGCGAACTTCTCCATGTAGTCGGTCCACGACGGACAGCAGCTCGTGATCAGCGGCAACTCGCCCTTGCCGTTCACGAATCGCTCGATGAACTCGGTGCCTTCTTCCATGATGGTCAGGTCCGCGCCGAAGTTCGTGTCGAACACGGCGTCGAACCCGAGGCGCCGCAGCGCCGAATAGATCTTGCCGGTCAGCAGCGTGCCGGGCGCGTAGCCGAAATCCTCCCCCAGCGCCACCCGCACCGCCGGCGCAATCTGCACCACGCAATGCTTCGTTGGATCCTGCAGCGCCGCGTAGACTTCCTTCGCGTGGCTGTGCTCGTAGATCGCCCCCACCGGGCAA
>CAYODC010000340.1:0-2579 GCA_964402575.1 uncultured Verrucomicrobiota bacterium | reverse complement strand
GCCGTCCACGTTCGACACGAACCGGACCGTCAGCCCGCGCTGGCTGTAGGGCTTCAACGCCTCGTAGGCCATGACGGGCCCAAGATCGCTGCCGCCAATCCCGATGTTGACGATGTGGCGGATCGGCAGGCCCGTGAACCCCAGCCACTTGCCCGCGCGCACCAGATCGGCAAACCCCGACATCTTCTCCAGCACCGCGTTCACCGCCGGCATGACGTCCTTGCGGTCCACCACAATCGGCGTGTTCGACCGGTTGCGCAGCGCCACGTGCAGCACCGGCCGCTTCTCCGTCTCGTTGATCTTCTGCCCGCTGAACATCGCGTCGATCTCGGCGCGCAGCTCGGCCATGGGGCACAGCGCCTGCAGCCGCTTCATCGTCTCGGCGGTCGCCAGGTTCTTGGAATAATCCAGATACCAGCCGCCCGCCTCGAGGGAAAACGCCTGCGCCCGCGCCGCATCCGCCGCGAAGAGTTCCCTCATCGAGGCCCCTTTCATCTGCGCCGCGTGCGCCTTCAGGGCTTTCCATTCCACCGTCGTATCCAACCGTTTGCGCCGTGCCATGCTTGATTCTCCTGATAAAAACAGGGTTCAGAGTCCAGGGTTCAGAAAACCCTGCGCCTCTGAACCCTGCCTGTCGTCCTCAATGCTACTTCTTGACCTTGATCCGCTTGAACCGGCCGATCAGCGGCAGCTTGCCGACGATCGGCGCCGCATAGTCGATGAAGGCCTTGGTCACGTCGCAGCCGTTCGCCGCAATGAAGGCATCGGGCATGTGGCGGGTTTCCTTCGCCACGCTGCGCAATTCCACCCGTTCGAAGAAGATCTGGTACTTCCGGCCCTTCTTGCGGCGGATCGCCACGCTGCCATCCACATCCCCGCTGGTGGACAGCTTGACCGCCTCGCGCCCCACCGCGAAGGCTTCCTTCGCGTCGTTCTCCGACACCACGCCCGGGAACGAACGCTGCAGATAACCGAACGTGTCGGCCCGCACCCGGGTGATGTCTGTCTTGGCCTTGATCAAATTGGCCAGGGAATCGCCCAAGGCGCCCGACCCCGACAACTGTACGTTGCCGTGGCTGTCCACTTCCTTCGAAAACGCGGCCGCGATCGGCGTGCCCGTGATGTCCGAAATGCCCTCGGAAACCGCCACGATGCACCGGCCGTATTTCTCGACGACTTCCTTGACCTGCTGCGGGAACTTCTCGAGGTCGAAGGGCCGCTCCGGCAGGTAGATCAAGTGCGGCCCCGCCCCCGGATAGGTGCGCGCCAGCGCCGATGCCGCGGTCAGAAAGCCCGCGTGCCGGCCCATCACGACATTGATCTTCACGCCCGGCAGCGCGGCGTTGTCGAGATCGTCGCCCATGAACGCCTGTGCCACGAATTTCGCCCCGCTGGCAAACCCCGGCGTGTGGTCGTTCTCCCTCAGATCGTTGTCGATCGTCTTCGGAATGTGGAAGCAATGCATCTCGTAGCCGGCCTTCTTGGCCTCTTCGTTGATGATGTGCGCCGTCTCGGCCGAATCGTTTCCGCCGATATAGAAGAAATACCGCACCCCATACTTCTGCAGCTTCTCGAAGATCTTCCCGCAATCCTCCGGCGTCGGCTTCTTCCGCACCGACCCCAGCCCCGACGACGGCGTCTGCGCCACGGCCTTCAGCGTCTCCACGCTCTCCCGGCCCAAGTCAATCAGATCCTCGTTGAGGATGCCTTTGATGCCATGCCGCGCCCCATAGATCTTCTGGATCTCTTTGTGCTTCTTCGCCTCCAACACCGCGCCGATCAGGCTCTGGTTGATCACGACCGTGGGTCCGCCGCTCTGGGCAATCAGCATGTTGCCAACAACTTTTGCGTTTTTCTTGGCCATAAAACGTTTTTCCTTTTCCGTGGGGGTTTCGTCCACGGCCGTGCATCCAACCAAAACCGCCCCCCCATAGGCAAGGCCGATTTGCTTTCCACCCAGGGCAAACGCATCAAAATCCCCGAAAAATCAACCCGAACCAAACCGCCATGTAACGTAATAGGCGGGCGCAAACGTTCGCAAGCGCCGGAGGGCTACTCCGTTGCCTTGCGCCTGTTCTACAATCCAACTCAGGCTGATTCCCGGCCCATTCGAAAAACCCGACGCAGAGCGGAACCTTCTCATCGGACTTGTTTCTCCCCCGCCTCCGTCCTATCATTCCCTCCCGTCGGGCTGCCCGTTCAAACCGCGCCCGCCCCGGAGCCCCACCATGGAAGAACTCTTGATCCCCCTCGCCCTCTTCGTCTTCCTCGCCTTTCCCGTCTGGTCCCTCGTCCTGCTGCACAAGCTCAAGAATCGCCAGCATCTGCAAGACCGCCGCCTCAACGAAATCCTCTATCTCCTCGACCGCTGCTCCCCCACCGCCCAAAAGCCCGCCCCGCCCCCCCAGCCCGCCCACGCTTCGATTCCCGCTCCCGCCCCCATCCCCCCCCCTCCCGTCGCTCCCCCCGCCTCCCCCCAGCCGCCTCCCGCGCCATCCGCTCGGATCACCCCCCCGCCGGCCCCCATGCCCCCGCCGACCCCCGCCCCCGCCTTCGCGCAGGTTGCGGCAGAATCCGAC
>CAYODC010000339.1:0-2594 GCA_964402575.1 uncultured Verrucomicrobiota bacterium | reverse complement strand
ATGGCGGGGGTTTGGATTTCGTGGATGTCGGTGACGATCCAATCGGGCTGATGGCGGTCGGGGTCGTAGTAATGGAGCACCATGATGTCGGGGCGCATGGCGAAGAAGGGGGCGAGGTTCTGGTTGCAGAGCAGGAGGCCCTCCTTGGGGAGGGCGTCTTCGAATTCCATCAAGGGGAGGAACTGGGGGTGGAAGCGGGCGTAGACGGGGTGGCGGGCATCGCCCTTGAGGAAGAAGCCTTTTTCGGCATGGGCGACGAGGGTGGCGGCCACGATGCCGGTGGCGGCGAGGCGCGGCAGGAGGGCGCCGGGGAGGCGCATGCGGCGGGCGGGGGGGAGGCGCGTGGCGGCGAAGGCCATGGCGCAGGCGAGGGCGGCGAAAGCGGGGGCGGGGTAGTGGAAGGCGAGGCCGTACTGGCGTTCCATGGCGCTGCCGAGGGCCTGGAGCAGGGCGGCGGAAGGGAAGACGAGCAGGGGGATCCAGGCGCGGCGGAAGGCCCATCCCACGGCCGCCGCCGGCAGGAAGAGCCAGAAGGCGGCGCCGGCACGCACGCCAAAGGCGGCGGCGGTGAACGATTCGAGGATCGACTGGGCGGAGGCTTCTTCGGCACGGACGCCGACAAGGGGCACGCCATTGATCCACGGATAGATCACGAAGAGGGCCAAGAGGACGTAGGCGACGGTGGCGGCGGAGAGGAGGAATCCCATCCGCCAGCGGTCGCGGACGGAGAAGAAGAGCAGCATGGGCAGTGCGATCAGGCCGGCTTCCTCGCGGAGGCCCAGCAGGACGAGCAGCGGGAGCACGGCTCGGGCCTTGCGGAACATCAGGTCGTGGAGGAGCCAGGGGAGGAGGAGGTAGTAGGCGGAGACGCCGTGGAATTCGCTCATCATCACGCTCTGGGTCTTGGGGTAGGCCACGAGGCAGAACAGGAGGGCGGCGGCGAGGACCGGGGGGGCGCCGCCGCGGCGCAGGATCCGTCCCAGGATGGCGGCGCCGCCGACGAGGAAGAGCCACTGGACGGAGATCAGGAGCAGCGGGGAGTCCCAGAGGAGGACCATGGGGGCGAGGAGGATGAACGAGAAGGAGAGGTGGGTTTTGAGATAGTTGTGTTCGGTGAGGAAGCGGAAGCCGTCGCCGTGGGCGAGGTTGTAGAGGAAATTGGTGTAGGCGCCGTAGTCCATCATGAGGAAATTTTTCCAGGAAAAGGCGCAGAGGGCGGAATAGAGCAGGTGAAAGGCGAACAGGGCGGCGCCGGCCAAGGCGAGGGCGGTGAACCACCGGTCGAAAGGGGGGCGGGTCCGATCGGGGGAGGGGAGGCCGTCGGAGGCGGGTTGGGGAGGAGGCACAAGCATGCCGCACCATAGGCGGGTTGCGGAGGCGATGTCAACCGGCAGCGTGGGCATCCCCGTTTCATTGACTTCGAATCTTCAATATTCAATGTTCAATATCCAATATCCAATTGGGGCAGAAAGGGAAAAGACGGTGAGCCCAGAGGTGGCGCCCCACTCGGAACCCCCCGTCGCGCTTCTTCTGCTGACAGGCGCTCCAGGTCAGTGAAACGGGGATGCGCCCCCGGCAGCGGGGGCGGGGAATGGAGGGTTGACCTGGAAAGGGGCTGCGGTTAGGTTGGCAGCCTTTTATGAACATCCCGATTCCAGCCTGCAAGCCGCCGCCAGATGGGCATGGGGAGGGGTCCGCCGTGGACGTGTCGGTCCTGATGCCGGCCCACAACGAAGAGGGGTGCATCGAGGCGGTGGTGCGCGAGACGGCGGCAGTGCTGCGCGGGATGGGGCGGCGGTGCGAGATTGTGGTGGTGGATGATGGCTCGACGGACGGCACGCTGGAACGGCTGGGGAATCTTCGCCCGGAAGTTCCCGAGCTGCGCGTGCTGCGGATGGCGGTTCGTTCCGGGCAGAGCGCGGCGCTGGGGGCGGCCTTGCGGGCGGCGCGCGGCGCGGCGCTGGTCACGATGGATGCGGATGGCCAGAACGATCCGGCCGACATTCCGGCGCTGATGGCGCGCCTGGGGTGCTGCGATGTGTGCTGCGGCTATCGCGTTCACCGCCGGGATTCGTGGTCCAAGCGCGTGGGCAGCCGCATCGCGAATGCCTTGCGCAATTTCGTGCTGCGCGAATCGATTCGCGACACCGGTTGCACGTTGAAGGCCTTTCGGGCGGAGGGGGCGCGGCGGCTGCCCATGCAGTTCCGCGGCATGCACCGGTTTCTGCCGGCGCTGATGGCGATGGAGGGGGCGCGGATCGAGGAACTCCCGGTGGGGCACCGGGCGCGCGCGGCGGGATCGAGCAAGTACACCAATCGGGGACGCCTGAGGGAAGCGTGGGGCGATTTGTGGGCGGTGCGCTGGATGCAGAAGCGCCACCGGGACATCCGGGCGGAGGAGACGTGATGGGAACCGTCCGGAATTTTTTCGAAGTGCTGGCGAATCCGATGGGGATGGTGGGGCTGCTGGGGCAGGTGCTGTTTTTTTCGCGGTTTCTCGTGCAGTGGATTGCCTCGGAGAAAAAGGGGGAATCGACGGTTCCGCTGCTGTTCTGGTATTTGTCGATGGGGGGCGGGGTGATGTTGCTGGCCTA
>CAYODC010000338.1:0-2595 GCA_964402575.1 uncultured Verrucomicrobiota bacterium | reverse complement strand
GGCTGGCCATATGGCGGCAGTTGACGTGGGCGATTTCGTGCCCGATGACGGCGGCCAGTTCGTCGACGGTATGGACGAGGCCTTCTTTCCGGTCCCAGAGGCCTTCGAAGACCATGACATGGCCGCCGGGGAAGGCGTAGGCGTTGACGATGCCGGGGTCGCCGACGTAGGTGACTTCGTAGGGGAGGTTGGTGATGTTGGCGACGGCGGCAATGTTGGCGGTGATTTCCTTGACGAGCGCGGTGCGGACGGGGTCGCGGTCGATGGGGGCTTTGTCCTTTTTCAGTTCGGCGAGGGTTTGCTGGTAGAACTCCTTGCCGAGCTGGACGTCCTCGTCGAGGCTGTAGATGTTCTGGACTTGCTGGCCGGTGACGAAATCGGTGGTGGCGCAGCCGGCGCCGAGCGCGAGCAGCGCGGCGAGGGTCCCGAGACGGAGGAAGGTGCGGGCGGTCGTGTCCATGGCGTGATCTCCTGTGGCCGGGTAAAATACCGCAACGCGCGCGGGGCCACAAAAGATATTTGCGCGAACGGTCTCGTGTGGGAATTGGATTGAATCCGGCGGGGACTTGTCATAGGAAGGAAGGCGATGCGCCCGGTTCAATTCATCTATGTGAAAAACATCATCTCGCGCACGGTCAGCGGGACCTACCAGGAGATCGAGTTTGCGGTCCGGGTGGCGAACCTGGGTTTCGGCAAGCGGGTGGGGATCCACTGGTGCGGGGAGGACGGGGTTTGGCATGAGACGCCGGCGGAATTCCGCTGCGACCTGGGGGGGGGCTGCGAGGTGTGGGTGGCGGAGCTGGCGGTGCCGCTGACGATGGAGTCGTCGATTCCGGGCAACATCCAGTTTGCGGCGTGCGTGGAGCGGGACGGTGAACGGCATTGGGACAGCCGCTTTGGCGGCAACTACCAGTCGGACGCGGATTCCGGCGTGATTGTGTTCGATCCGGTGGACGTGCGGGTGGTCGGGTGCCGTCCGCACCTCGCGCCGGGGCTGGTATCGCTGCCGCTGGAGATCGCGGTGCGCCAGGAGATCGGGCCGGAGGAGATCGCGGTCCATTGGAGCGTGGACGGATGGAACACGGCGCACCGGGCGCATGCCTACTACCGGCGAGACCACTGGGACCGCAGCGTGGGCAGCAACGCGCGCAACCCCAACCGCTACGGCTGGGAGGTGTGGGCGGCGCGCCTTCCGCTGCAGCACGCCTACCGGGTCGAGTTCGCGGTGGAGTGCCGGTCGCGGCGCGGGACATTCTGGGACAACCACGGCGGGCGCAACTACCGGGCGCAGCACGGCACGCTGAAGGTCATGGCGCTGAACCTGCACACCTACCAGGAGGAGGACCAGGGCCGGAAGTTCGCGCAGGTGGCGCGGGCGATCCGCGAGCTGGACATCGATTTGGTCTGCCTGCAGGAGGTCGGCGAGAACTGGAACGGCGGGGCGGGCGACTGGGCGTCGAACGCGGCGCGGATCATCAACGACCAGTTGCCGCGGCCGTACCACCTGCACACGGACTGGTCGCACCTGGGCTTCGACCGCTACCGCGAGGGGGTGGCGATCCTGAGCCGGCATCCGTTCGCCTACACGGATGCGGGCTATGTGTCCGACAGCGCCGATCCCTACGACATCCATTCGCGCAAGGTGGTGATGGGGCAGGTGCGGGTGCCGGAGATGGGGCCGGTGAACGTGTTCAGCGCGCACCTGAGCTGGCCCAGCGACGGGTTTTATCCGCAGTTCGAGCGGTTGCAGCGCTGGGCGGAGGGGCGGCAGTCCCCGGAGGTGGCCGGGACGCTGCTGTGCGGCGACTTCAACATCGCGGCCGGCAGCGAGGCGTTCCGGCACGTGGTGGACACGGGGGCGTTCGAGGAGCAGTTCCTGAAGATCACGAAGCCGGCGGTGTTCCAGCGGGTGTTCCGGGAGCGCCGGGGGGATCCGATGCATTGGCTGGCGGACGACGGGCGCATTGATTTCATCTGGCTGAACACGGGTTCGCGGCTGCGGGCGATCCGGGCCGAGGAGCTGTTCACGGATTCGCGCTATGGGCGGGTGTCGGACCATACGGGCTACGTGGTGGAGTTCGAGCTGCGGTGAGGGGGGGAGCATGGAATACGCCGAACAATACGCCGCGCCGACCGAAGCCTACCTGAGCCCGCCCTATCCGCGGCGCAACGAATTCCGGGAACTCTTCTACCTGCGCTGGGGCCGGATCCATTTCCGGGTGGACTGGGGCCTCGACATGAACCTCAAGGTGGTGGTCAAGGTCTTCCACGAGGATGGCACGTTCGAGCAGTACCTGGTGCACACGGACCCGTGCGACGTGGAGTGGAACCGCCACCGGCGGGCCACGCGCGACCTGTTTATCCACCCGCAGTCGCTGCACCAGGGGCGGGTGACCTGCGTGAAGTTCTCCTACATTTTGCACCACGAGTTCCGGTCGATCCCGTCGAAGTACGAATACATTTTCATGGACGGGCATGAGTTCCAGAACGAGGGCGAGGTGCGCCGGCATGTGACCGAGCAGTGGGCCACGCCGAATCCGTGGCGCACGCACGAGGTGGACGCCGGGCAGCTGCAGCGCGACGTGGACTGGATCA
>CAYODC010000337.1:0-2613 GCA_964402575.1 uncultured Verrucomicrobiota bacterium | reverse complement strand
CCCTGTTCCGATTAACCGGAGCAGGGCTTTTTTGTGTCCCGCCCGCCTTATGCCTTTCCGCCAACAGCGGTGACACTGTCACAAACAAGGGGCCTGACTCCTGTCATGATGATTTTAAGGGAGGGATGATCAATGGAAACAAAGCTATTAAAACTAAGAAGGTTCAATCTGATTATGGGCGCCCTGCATCTCGTCCAAGGTGTCCTGATGCTGATCCTCGCAACCACGGTCATTCAGAAAATCTCGGAGTTCTCACCTCAGATCAGGCAATTTTACATTACATATAATGTGACCACCCAATCGCTGGAAACAGTCGCCCGCGACCTGTTCAAGCTGCCTTTCGGCATCTTCGTCGCGTTGTTTTTGCTGATTTCAGCTGCCGCGCATGCCCTTATTTCGCTGCCGCCCCGGCTGAACGCCATCTACAACCGGGATCTGCAGCAGGGCATCAACAAGTTCCGCTGGTTTGAGTACGCGCTCAGCTCATCCGTGATGATCGTCCTGATCGCCACACTGTTCGGCATCTACGACATCGCTTCGCTGCTGTTGATCTTTGTCGTCAACGCCGCGATGAACCTGTTTGGTCTGGTCATGGAGCAGCTCAACGCCAAGCGGACCGACGGAAAACTTGACTGGGGTCCGTTCGTCTGGGGCTCGATCGCAGGCCTGGCCCCCTGGGCGGCGATCATCCTCTACATGACGGGCACCGGAAACTACGACCAGGTTCCCTGGTTTGTCTGGGCGATCGTGATCACATACTTTGTGGCCTTCAACACGTTCCCGGTCAACATGGTTCTGCAGTACAAGAAAGTCGGTAAATGGAAAGACTACCTGTATGGGGAACGGACCTACATCGTGCTGAGCCTGGTCGCCAAGTCCATCCTGGCCTGGCTGGTTCTGTTTGGCGCTATGCAGCCCTAAGCGGTTTTCAGCCAGACCGAAGAAGCACCGCAACCCGGTGCTTTTTTGTTTGCCGGCTCGCTGTGCTAAAATGAAACCGGCAAGATCGGACGCAGCAGCAGAAAAGGAGATCAAGATGGCTATCCTGGATCGACTCAGCCTGGCTGGCAAGACAGCCGTGATCACCGGCGGTGCCCGCGGGATCGGCCTTAGCGTGGCGCATGGACTGTTCGAAGCTGGCGCCAACCTGGTGCTGGCAGACATTCACGCAAAGAACCTGGAGCGGGCCCGCGGCGAGCTGGCCGAGCGCGGCGCCCAGGTTCTGGCGGTTGTAACGGACGTCACGCAGCCGGACAGCGTGCAAAATCTCTTTGTCCAGGCCCAGTCAACGTTTGGCAGGATCCATGTCGTTTTCAACAACGCCGGCATCTGCAACCTTGAGGCCGCGGAAAACGTCCCGTACGAATCCTGGCTGCAGGTGATGAACGTCAACCTGAACGGCGTCTTCCTGGTGGCCCGGCAGGCCGGCCGGATCATGATCGCCCAGGGCCAGGGCGGCTCGATCATCAACACGGCCTCAATGTCCGCCTCCATTGTCAACGAGCCGCAAAAACAGGCATCGTACAACGCCTCGAAAGCGGCGGTCGTCCACTTGACCAAGTCCCTGGCGGTCGAATGGGCACCCCACAAGATCCGGGTGAATTGCATCAGCCCGGGGTACATGGGCACCGAGTTGAATTACCGGCTGGACCAGGCACTGCTTGATTATTGGATCTCGCGCACACCGCTGAAACGCATGGGGGACCCCGAGGAATTGCAGGGCGCGGTCCTGTATTTTGCCAGCGACGCCTCGACCTTCACGACTGGCAGCAACCTGGTCATCGACGGCGCCTTTTCCTGCATCTGACCGCTATGGCTCCCTGGGGAAATTCCGTTCGTTCGGCTGCCAGGGCACCACGTCGGCAGTCTCCATGAAGAACCGGAGCAGGCGGTCGCGCAGCTCCCGGATCAAGTCCTGATGGTCAGGGTCGCCGATCCGGTTGACCGTTTCATCCGGGTCGCTGACCAGGTCGTAGAACTCATCCTGCTCGTAAAGGCGGTACACGTACTTGTGTGTCTTCGTGCGCAGCATGATCGCCTTGCCGTGTTCCGGACCCTGCTTGATCTGCTGGCGGAGCCGGGGCATGTACAGGCTGTCCGGACCGACGATCTCGAGCGAACGGCTCTCCGAGCAGTGTTTTTCCTCCACCAGGCGTCCGCCTTCGCAGAAGACTGCGTCGCGGTGTTCCTGTTCCGTTCCGGTCAGAAGCGGAACCAGCGAACGGCCAAACTGGCTGTAGCGAAGGGGAATACCGGCAAGTTCGGCGACCGTCGCCGGAAAATCCACCAGTTCGACCAGCGCACGGGAAATACCGGCTTGCGCCTGCAGCCAGCTGGGCGGCTTGATGACCAGCGGAACATGGGTCAGGCAGTCCTGAAAGGTATTTTGCGTTTTTTCGACCAGTCCGTAGTCGCCGGTGAAATCGCCGTGATCGCTGAAAAAGAAAACAGCGCTGTCATCGTAACGGCCGCTGTCGCGCAGGGCCTCGAGCAGGAAGCCGTACTGGGCGTCGATACGGGCGCACATGCCCAGATAGGTGGCTTTCAGCTCGATGAAGCGGTCTTCTGACCAGTTCTGCAGGCGCTGACTCTCCCAGAGCCCCAGCAGCAGCG
>CAYODC010000336.1:0-2621 GCA_964402575.1 uncultured Verrucomicrobiota bacterium | reverse complement strand
CGGCATCGATTTCGCCCCCCCCTCCATCCGTCTCGATGCCCTGCGCGAGTGGAAGGAATCCATCACCGCCCGCCTCGCCCAGGGCCTCGCCCAGCTCGCCAAGGCCCGCGGCATCCGCGTCGTAACCGCCACCGCTTCCTTCGATTCCCCTGCCCGCCTCCGCCTGGCCGCCCGCGGGGACTCCGTCGAAACCCACGATTTTTCTTCCCTTCTCCTCGCCACCGGCTCCATCCCCGTCCTGCCCGCCGGTTTCCCGGCGGACAACCCCCACCTGTGGGATTCCACCGCCGCCCTGGCCCTCCCGGAAATCCCCCCCTCCCTGCTCGTCGTAGGCGGCGGCTACATCGGCCTCGAACTCGGCTCCGTCTACGCCGCCCTCGGCTCCCGCGTCACCGTCGTCGAAATGACCGGCGGCCTCCTCCCCGGCGTCGACCGCGATCTGATCGTCCCCCTTTCCAAGCGCCTCCGCGAACAGTTCCATGCCCTCCATCTCCACACCCGCGTCGTCCACATCGAGGAAGCCCCCGGCGGACTCCGCGCCACCCTCGAAAACACTTCGACCGGCGAAACCCGTTCCGAGGATTTCGCCAAAATCCTCGTCGCCGTCGGCCGCCGCCCCTTCACCAGTGGATTGCATCTGGCCCGCGCAGGAGTCGCCACCACCGAGCGCGGATTCATCCCAACGGACGCCGACGGCCGTACCGCGAATCCGCTCGTCTTCGCCGCCGGCGATGTCGCCGGCAACCCCATGCTCGCCCACAAGGCCACCCACGAAGCCCGCGCCCTCGTCTCCCGCCTCCTCGGCCATCCCGCCCGCCTTTCCCCGCATGTCCCCGCCGTCGTTTTCACCGATCCCGAAATCGCCTGGGTCGGCCTCACCGAAACCCAGGCCAAGGAACAATCCCTCGCGGTCCGCGTCTCCAAGTTCCCCTGGGCCGCCAGCGGCCGCGCCCTCACCCTCGCCCGCCCCGAAGGCCTCACCAAAATCCTGGCCGACCCCGCCACCGGCCGGTTGCTCGGCGTCGGCCTCGCCGGCCCTGGCGCCGGCGACCTCATCGCCGAGGCCACTCTCGCCTTGGAAATGGGCGCCGCCGCCGCGGATCTCTCCCGCACCATCCACTCCCATCCCACCCTCTCCGAAACGCTCGCCGAAGCCGCCGAGCTCCACCAGGGCCTCTGCACCCACCTCTATCGCCCGCCCCGTCCGGCCTCAAAATAAGTAAAACGCTTTATTGTTGCTTATTTTCGCCGTTCCGCTACAAACGTCCTCTTTCTTTCCCTCGGATTGTCCATGAATTCATCTGCCCTGAACCTTGTCCTTTCCCGCCTCGAGGAGCGCCTCTCCCGCTCCCCGTCGCCCCCTTTCCTGGTCCCCGGCCGGTGGATCGATCCCCTTGGCCCCGTCCCAGCCCAGTCCGTCGTCCCGGAACAATTCTTCCGCGACCGCCTCGCCGCCCTCCTCGCCTCGCCGCCCCAGCCCCGCGTCACCGACGGCAACGTTCCCGGCGACTGGGCCAAGAACGCCATCACCTACAACCTCTTCGTCCGCTACGCCGCCGCCTTCGACCACGACGGCAACGGCGCCATCTCCTGCGAACCCCTCCCCTCCGGCTGGCGCGAAACCGGCACCTTCCTCAAGGCCATCACCCTCCTCCCCCACATCCGCTCCCTCGGCTGCAACACCGTCCACCTGCTGCCCATCACCTCCATCGGACAGGACGGCAACAAGGGCGACATGGGCAGCGCCTTCGCCATCCGCGACCCCTACGAACTCGACGAACACCTCGCCGAACCCGCCCTCGGCCTCGGCCCCGAAAACGAATTCGCCGCCTTCGTCGAAGCCGCCCACCACCTCGGCATCCGCGTCGTCGTCGAATTCGTCTTCCGCACCGCCGCCAAGGACGCGGCCTGGGCCCAGCAACACCCCGAATGGTTCTACTGGATCCGCTCCGACGTCCCCGACCGCAAGAACGGCGAGAAATCCGAAGACACCTATGGCGCCCCCCTCTTCACCCCCGACGAGCTCAAGAACATCTACGACGCCGTCGGCAACGGCCGCTTCCACGAGCTGCTGCCGCCGCACCAAACCTACCGCGACATGTTCACCGCGCCGCCCGCGCCCGAAACCGTCCGCCTGGAAAACGGCTGCTGGCGCGGCACCGCGCCCGATCCCCGCAACGGCCAGCCCGTTTCCGTGCGCATCCCCGGCGCCTTCTGCGACTGGGGCCCGGACTCCGAGCAGCCGCCGTGGACGGACGTCACCTACCTGCGGCTCTACGACCACCCCGACTTCAACTACATCGCCTACAACACCGTGCGGATGTACTCGTCCCAGCTCGCGCGCCCCGAACACGTCGTGCGCCCGCTGTGGGACAAGATCACCGAAGTCATCCCGCATTACCAGACGACGTTCGGCGTCGACGGCGTGATGATCGACATGGGCCACGCCCTGCCCGCCGACCTCAAGCGCGGGCTCGTCGCGCGCGCCCGCCAGGTCGATCCCGATTTCGCGCTGTGGGCCGAGGAATTCAATCTCAGCCCCGCCGCGCGCGAAGAAGGCTACAACGTCTGCGTCGGCCCCTTCATGCAGACCGTGCGCGACGTCGAGCGCTGGCGCGGCT
>CAYODC010000335.1:0-2625 GCA_964402575.1 uncultured Verrucomicrobiota bacterium | reverse complement strand
CCACCTTGGCAAGGTGGCGCTCTACCACTGAGCTACGCTCGCCCCTGTTGAGGACGCGGGCAATCTACCACACGCCCACCCCCGTGCAACCCTTTTTTTCGGCCCTTCTCCGGCCCGGGATCGGTGCCCCCCACCCTCAGAAAATCGGCACGTTCCGCGCCACCATGTCCGCCACGATTTGCTCCATCGAGTAGAGCCCCGGCCCTTTGTCCGCCAGCCACAGCGCCGCAAAAATCGCCCCTTGCCCGAAAGCCGCCCGGTTGATGCTTTCATGCACCAGCCGGATCGTCTGGTTCGGCAGCCCAAACACCACCTCGTGCCGGCCCACGATCCCGCCCACCCGGATCGAATTCACGTGCTGGGCCTTTTCCAGCCCCAGCATCTGCGCGATCTTCAGCGCGGTCCCCGATGTCTCCTGCTTCTCCCGGAAATGCTCTTCGATGATCTCAATGTCCGCATGCGGCGCGATCTTCTGCAGCACCTGCGACGCCACCAGCAGGAAGTTGATCCCCAGCGTGATGTTCGGCGACACCAGCACCGCTGTCTTCCGCGACATCGCCTTCAGCGCCTCGAGATCCGCCGCCTCGTACTTCGAGATCGCCGAAATGATCCTCACCCCCTGCGCCGCCGCCGCCGCATAGCTCTCATAGCCCCGCGGACTGGAAAAATCCACCAGCACATCCACCGGATGCTTCTCGAAAAACCGGCCATTCAGGTGGGACACCGCCCGGATCGCGCCCGCTTTCCGCTCGAGGCCCAGCAGACGGCTGGCATAGCTTTCCCCGTAGCGTTTCGTCCGCTTCACCACCCATCTTACGTCGAATCGCTCGTCGCACAAAAACTCGTTCGCCACCAGCTTGCCGGTCTTTCCAAACCCAAACAATCCCACTCGGATCTTCTTCATTCCACCTCCTCGGCCCAGCCAAGGCCCCCAGCCTCCGCCTCCTCTTGCCGTTCTTTTCGTAGTTTGTCCGCGCCGCACGGCCTTGGCAACCCTTTTCTCCCCGCGGACCGCTTTTCTCCGGCCGGACATCGGCCGCTTCGCCCGTTTCCCACTCCATGGAAATTTTTTCTGCGTTTTTTCCACGGTATGGAAAACGGACCCGGTCGACGCGGCGGTCGTCCCCTCCAGTGCCGAAACAAGCCCGTCTGGAATTTTCTGGAGAGCCATCTGCCCCTTCCCGGCCGGTTTCCCAAGGCACGGCTAGAGCCTTGTCAGAAATGATGTAGCGAGGATGAATCCATCATCACGGCTCACCCGGAGGGTTCGCCCTACCCAAGACCTGACTCCCATGGCGAATGGTAGGGCGAGGCATCCCTGCCGAGCCGGGTGGTTGGATCGCTGCATGTTTATGGGAATGGCTGTAGAGGCTCGTTGACCGCGGAGCCCTCCCCGGACGCGCGTCCTCAGGCTTCCGGGCCCTCGTCGAGGACCTTGCGCAGCATGACCGCCAGCTGCGACATCGTGAACGGCTTCTGGAGAAAGTGCGTCCCCTTGTCCAGCACCCCGTGGCTCGCGATGATGTCGGCCGTGTAGCCCGACATGTACAAATCCTTCGTCCGCGGACGCGCCGCTTCCAGCCTCCGCGCCAGCTCCCGGCCGTTCATCCCCGGCATGATCACATCCGTCAACAGCAGGTGGATCTCCCCGGCATGCTCGCCGGCCATGCGCAGCGCCTCGCCCGGCGTCTCCGCCGACAGCACGTCGTACCCCAGCGCCTGCAGCATCGACACCGCCAGCTCCCGGATCGACGGCTCGTCCTCCACCAGCAGGACCGTCTCCCAACCCCGAGGGACCTCTCCCGGAGCCCTCCCCTCCGCCGGCACGGCTCCATCCGCCTCCACGTGGCGCGGCAGATGGATGGCGATCGCCGTCCCCTTCCCCGGCGCACTCGTGGCCCGGATGAATCCGCCATTCTGCCGGACCGCGCCGTAGATCGTCGCCAGCCCCAGCCCCGTCCCCTTCCCCACCCCCTTCGTCGTGAAGAACGGCTCGAACATCCGCGCCAGCGTCTCCGGATCCATCCCCCGCCCGTCGTCGCTCACCACCAGCCGCACGTATTCGCCGGGCCCCGCGTCCGGCTGGTCGGCGACCTCGGCCTCCGCCATGGCGACGTTTCCCGTCGCGATCGTGATGCGCCCCACGTCCGCGATGGCATCGCGGGAGTTGACGCACAGGTTCGTCAGGATCTGGTCCAGCTGCGATGAATCCATCTTGACCGCCCACAGGGCCTCCCCGGGCTGCCAGCTCAGCTCGATGTTCTCGCCGATGAGCCGCTGGAGCATCCGCAGCATCCCCGCGACGGCCTCGTTCAGGTCGATCACCCGGGGCGCCACGGCCTGCTTCCGGGCGAACGCCAGCAGCTGCTGCGTCAGGTCCGCCGATCGCTCCGCCGCCTTCCGGATCTCCTGCAGCTCCACGAGGGGAGCCGATTCGGACGGCGCGCCGCTCAGCGCCAGCTCCACGTTCCCCAGGATCACCGACAACATGTTGTTGAAGTCGTGCGCCACCCCCCCCGCCAACTGCCCGACCGACTCCATCTTCTGCGCCTGCTGCAGCTGCGCCTGCAGCCGCGCCCGCTCGGCCTCCGCCCGCTTGCGCTCCGTCATGTCCGTGTGCATCCC
>CAYODC010000334.1:0-2626 GCA_964402575.1 uncultured Verrucomicrobiota bacterium | reverse complement strand
GACGGCCGCCTCAACATCCTGGCCGCCACCAGCGGCGACACCGGCTCCGCCGCCATCTCGGGCGTCCGTGGCCAGGAGCGCATCCATATCTTCGTCATGCATCCGCACGGCCGCGTCAGCCCCCTGCAGGAACGGCAAATGACGTCCGTCCTCGACGCCAACGTCTTCAACCTCGCCATCGACGGCAGCTTCGACGA
The DNA here is from genome assembly GCA_964402575.1 of uncultured Verrucomicrobiota bacterium. Taxonomy (GTDB): domain Bacteria; phylum Verrucomicrobiota; class Kiritimatiellia; order CAIQIC01; family Lenti-01; genus Lenti-01. Next base: position 2,429 of record CAYODC010000334.1, on the reverse strand, counting down.
CTGCCAGCTCATCATGAAAACCCTCTTCAGCGACCTGCCCTTCAAGGATGCCCACGCCCTCGGAACGGTCAACTCCGTCAACTGGGCCCGCGTCCTCAGCCAAATCGTCTACTATTTCTACTCCGCCTTCCGCGTCATGGAGTCCACCGGCGCCGGACAGGTCCAGTTCACCGTGCCTACCGGCAATTTCGGCGACATCCTGGCCGGCTGGTTCGCCCAGCGAATGGGCCTGCCCATCCGCCGGCTGGTGCTGGCCACCAACGAAAACGACATCCTCGCCCGCTTTTTCAACACCGGCGTCTACGCCAAGGGCCAGGTCGTCGCCACCGTCAATCCCTCCATGGACATCCAGGTCGCCAGCAATTTCGAACGCTGGCTCTACTACAAGGTCGGCGAAGATCCCCAGGCAGTCGGACGCCTCATGACCTGCTTTTCCCTGGAAGGACGCATGACCCTTCCCCGCGACGAGCATGGAAACGTCGACTTGGACATCGTCGCCGGATCGTCCGACACCTCCCGCACCCTCCGCACCATTCAGCGCTACCACCAGCTCCACCACTATCTCCTGGACCCCCACACCGCCGCGGGGGTGTTCGTGGCCGAACAATTCAACGAGCTGGAAGAGCCCATGATCTGCCTTTCCACGGCCCACCCCGCCAAGTTCCCCGACGCCATCGAACAGGCGACCGGCCAGGCGGAGCTCGCGCGGCATCCGGCGCTTGAAGCCCTTCGGAACGCCCCCGTGCGCTGCGAGGTCCTCGCCAACAGCGCCGAGGCCGTCAAGGCCTATCTCGCCCCCCGCGCCCGCTAACCCCCCCTCCGTTTTCTCCGGCGGCCAGGTCTCTGGCCCCCCTGAAAAAGACACACCCGGCGCAGGGTTCCCTGCGCCGGGCGGATGACGGAATCCGGTTGGACCGGAATCAATACTTGTAGTCGCTCCCGCCGATGAATTCCCGCAGCAGCGAAGTCTTCGGCACCGGACGATCATCTTCGACCGCCGTGAGATCCTTGAGGGTCTCGTAGACGCGCTTGGCGCGCACATAGGCGTCCTGGCGCTTGGGATCTCCCTTGAATTTCTCCATCGCGGGCGGGAAGAACTTGAACAGCCGCGCCTTCAGGATCGGCAGTTCGAACGGCATCGCGCTGTTCACCAGGTAGTCAACCGTGCCGATGAACGGAATGATGTTGCGCAGCTCGCTGCGGCGCACGTAATGCCAGTGCGTCAGCGTCTGCTCGGGCTGCAGGTTCCGGTGCCAGCTGTCGCGGATCATGCGCCGCAGCAGCCGGTTGTCCGCCCAGCGCATGAACAGCCCCTCGCGGTTGCGGACCTGCCCGAGAGTCTCGATGTAGAGCTTGAATTTCTTGTCGTTCGGGGTGCTCTGTGTCATCTCGCCGTACAACCCGTGCAGGGAGTCGATCAACAGGATCTGGTTCGGGGCCAGCTTCATTTCGTGCACGTCCAGCTGGCGCGTGCCGGTCTTGAAGTCGTAATGGGGGGTTTGGATCGTCTTGCCCTCCAGCAGCGCCGCGATATGCTGGTCGATCAGCTTCAGGTCCAGCGCATGCGGCGTCTCGTAGTCATAGTCGCCGAACTCGTCCTTCGGATGCTGGTCAAGGTTGAAAAAGTAATGGTCGAGGTTCATCGCCAGGAACTCCATCCCCGCCTCGGCCAGCTTCTCGCTGACCTTGATCGTGGTGGTCGTCTTGCTCGACGAACTCGGACCCGCGATGAAAAACACGCGCACCCCGGGCAGCCGCTCGATGAACTTCTGGGCGCCGGCCTTGACCTCCTGGTCGTAGCGCTCCTCGCAGTCCGCGATCAGCTGCGGCAGCCGGCCGCCGGCGATGATCTCGTTGAGCCCGTCCACCGTCTCACAGCCGTGATCCATGTTCCAGCGGAGCACTTCGTAGATTTTCTTGTACGGGATGTTGTCCGTGGCCTCGAACTTGTAGGCCCGCTGCGCACGCTCCATCTGCCGCTGGTGGCGGTAGAGAATGTACGCCCGCGCCGTCTTGGCATGCCCTTCCTTGATCAGCGTTTCCTCCACCAGGTCCTGGATCTCCTCGACCGACGGGATGGCCCCGCTGCCGAACGTGCCCTCCAGCTTCTTCTCCACCACCGCGGCCAGCCGGTCGGCCTCCGCCCGGTCGCTGCCCCCCACCGCGCACGCCGCCTTGAAAATGGCCGTGCCGATGCGGTCCGAATCGTACGACACCACGGTGCCGTCCCGCTTGACGATTTGCTTGATCGTACTGCTCATGTGTCCTCCTGATGGGCCTGGCCCTGGGTTGTCCTGATGGCTCCGCTGTTCTTCTTCAATCGTTTTCCAGGAAGCCTTCCAGCTTCCGGATCCGCGTGGGATGCCTCATCTTCCGCAGCGCCTTCGCCTCGATCTGGCGGATGCGCTCGCGCGTGACCTTGAACTTCT
>CAYODC010000333.1:0-2632 GCA_964402575.1 uncultured Verrucomicrobiota bacterium | reverse complement strand
ATGCCGCTCATCTGGTATTCCACCGGGTCTTCCACCGTGATGATCTTCCGGTCCGGCTTGTTGATGGTGTTCAGGCATGCGTAGAGCGTCGTGGTTTTCCCCGATCCCGTCGGGCCCGTCACCAGGATGATCCCGTCGGAAAGGGCAATCAGCCGCTCGAACACCTGCTGGTCGTCGGCAAAGAATCCCAGCTGCGGCAGGCCCAGCGCAATGCCCGCCTTGTCCAGGATGCGCATGACGATGCTTTCGCCGTGGCTCGAGGGAATTGACGAAACGCGCAAGTCCAGGTCCCGGCCCATCACGTTGATCTGGATGCGCCCGTCCTGCGGCACCCGTTTCTCCGCTATGCTCATGTTCGCCATGATCTTCACGCGGCTGATGATGGCCGATTGCAACCGCTTCGGCGGACTGTCCACCTCGTGCAGCACACCGTCGATGCGGTAGCGCACCCGGAATTTCTTCGGCATCGGCTCCAAATGGATATCCGAGGCCCGGCTCCGGAACGCCTCCATGATGATCAAGCTCACCAGCTTGATGATCGGCGCATCGGATTCGGATACGTTCTCGTCGGCAACCAGTTGCTGCTGAACCTCGTCCGGAAGCGCCAACGTCCCTTCGGTGATTTCCGTCAGCATCGATTCGACGGCACCGGTCGCCCGGCCGTAGTAGTTGGCAATCGCCTTCTCGATCTCTTCGGGCGGAGCCACCACGCCTTCCACGTTGCACTTCAACACATAGCGAAGCCCGTCCAGCGTATCCACGTCGAGCGGATCCCCGATCGCCACCGTCAGGATGTTCTCGTTCTTGAAGACCGGCACCACCTTGTAGCGCTGCGCCACGTCCCCCGGCACCATGTCCAGCACTTCCCGCGGAATGTCCAGCCCCTGCAGCGTGATCGTCTCCATCCCGAATTGCGCCGCCAACGCCTTCAGCATGTCCGACTTGGAGACCACCCCCTCCCGGGCCAACACCTCCATCACCCCCTCGTCCTCCTGGCTCGCAATCTGGCGGGCGCCCACGGCCTGCTCCCGCGATATCATCCCCATATTTTCCAGGATCTCCAGGATATAGTCGTCGTTCGAAGTCAAGGGGCCGCTCCTTCATCGAAATGGCGCATCCGCAGGTCCATCCCGCGGAGGGATTTTTCATTCGGCATGTTGCGCTTGAAAATACCTTCTCAAGCCCTCTCGAAGCAAGCCCCGAATTCTCGCGTTTCCCGTCCCGGATGGCCACGATGCCCCCCCCCAGGCCCAACGACCGCCGGCCCCCCGGGAAGGGAGTCCGACGGCCGGCACCGGGCCAATCGCCCGCCTCTTATTCGGCCGGCAGGATGCTCATCCCCTTCTGCGCCCCTGCCAACGGGGTGCAATAGGCGATCTTTTCCTTCACTTCCGTCACCGACACGACTCCCAGCGTCGACATCTCGACATCCAGCACTTCGCCGGTATCCTCGTCCACCAGTTCCTCGACCGCCCCCACCTTGAACTTCATGCCCGGCGCCACCCCCTCGCGCGATCCGCGGTTGATCACCAGCTTGCCGTCGTTCGCCAGCATCACCGATCCTTCCCAGGGAATGCCCGCCAATTGCTGGGTCAGGAACTCCACGGCCTGGACCACGGCATCTTCGCAAGCCTTCCCGACATTGTCGTTCATGAAGCCTTCCAGGTTCCCCCCCAACCCGCCCAGGGCGCTGCCATGATACCCCACGCCCAACCCCTTGCGTCCCGCCTGCCCGACCACCTTCTGGGAGGCCTTGACCTGTCCGGTTTCGCTATCCACCAGATAGATCGTGATGTTGACTTCGGCCTTGCCCTTGGACCCGCCGAGCGAAATCCCCTTGAAACTGAGTCCGCCGCTGCCGCCCGTGGTCTCGTCCTGCACATGCGTGATCGAGCCGCGCACCAGCAGCTGCGCCGGAGTCATGCGCCCCACCTGGGGAGTCTTCTTGCCGCCGGCCATCCTTCCGCTGGCCGCCAGATCCTGCTCCGCCATCGCCTCCTGCCGCATCTCGGAATCCCCCAGGACAATGAACTTCTGGCTCTGCTGCAGCGCATCCGTCAGGATCGTGGTGAATCCCTCCCCGATATCCCATTTTCCCGACCATCCCGCCTCGTTCGGAAACTTGCTCACCGTGATCGAATAACGCAGGTTCCCCTGCGCCGATGCCGTGGCCGCCCACATAATCCCCGCCATGCCAGCCGCCATCATCCAACCGGTTGTCCGCCTCATGATTTCGTCTCCTCCCTGTCCCTGACGTTTGTTTTCTTTCGTCATGAGTATTGGCCAAACCTCCCCTGAAAACAAGTGCTTTGAAAACGGCTTGAATCCTTCTCGCCCCCCCCCCCCCCCCCCCACGTTTCCCCAGGTCCATTGAAACGGTATACCCTTTCCTTTTTCATTGCAAAAACGATTTACAGACGTTAGCATCGATCCATGAACATCCGCCATGCCGTCCCCGCGTTCTTGATGTGCGTTTCCCTTTCCGGCAAAGTTCTGGCCCAGTCGTCCCGCAGCGGCGTGGGCGCCATCCCCTACGCCGACGCCGGCGGCACCGGCGTGACCTTCCGCACCTGGGCGCCCAACGCCTCCGCCGTCGCCGTCCGCGGCGGCTTCAACGGCTGGGGCTCCACCG
>CAYODC010000332.1:0-2640 GCA_964402575.1 uncultured Verrucomicrobiota bacterium | reverse complement strand
CATCCTCCGCGCCATCTGCGCCGACCCCGAAACCGCCCCCGACGCCTTCCTCGCCGCCGGCCACGTCTGCGCCATCACCGGCTCCGATCCCTACATCCCCCTCGCCCGCGAACTCTCCCGCCCCATCGCCATCACCGGCTTCGAACCCGCCGATATCCTCCTCGGCGTCCTCGACGTCCTGAAGCTTTTCGAGGCCCGCCGCCCCGAAATGGTCAACGCCTATCCCCGCTTCGTCCATCCCCGCGGCAACCCCGAAGCCCTCCGCATCATGGATGCCGTCTTTGAGGTTTCCGACCGCGAATGGCGCGGACTCGGCCTCGTCCCGAAAAGCGGCCTTTCCCTGAAATCCGAATACGCCGATCTGGATGCCGCCCAATTAATTCAATCATCTGTTTCTAGTTTTTATAAAAACTGGAAATTGGACGCCGATTGCCCCGCCGCCGATGTCCTCCTCGGCAAACTCCAACCCTGCGATTGCCCCCACTTCGCCACCCTCTGCACGCCCGACAATCCCCTCGGCGCCCCCATGGTTTCCCCGGAAGGCGCCTGCGCCGCCTTCTTCCTCCACCGCCGCGGGCCTTTCCCCTCTTGACTTGCCGGCCGCCTGAAAACAGACTCCAGCGATGAGATTCTTGCTTTCCGTCGCCCTTTTTCTCTTGGCATGCCCATCCTTCTGCGCCCCTTCGCCGGATTCCTCCCGCTTCTACTTCTCCCCCCACCCCGCCGTCCCCGTCCCCGTCCGCATCTGCCGCGACATCGTCCAGTGGCGCCTCGCCGGCGAACTGTTCGATGAAGGTCCCTGCCTCGAAGGGGTCCCGTTCCCCGTCCTCGTCGGCACCACCCAGCAGGTCCAACGCCTTAGCCAGGCGCTTTCCACTTCCCTCCAGACCTTCGGCCCCGTCCGCGGCTATCAGGATCTCCTGCCCCAATTCTGCGCCCCCGCGCCCGCCCCCGGCGCCGCCGCCATCAATATCACCAATGGCTACCACGACGAAGAAGCCGTCGCAGCCCTCCTGACCCAGTTCGCAACCAACTTCCCGGCGCTGGCCCAAAAGATCCAGATCGGCGCCACCACCTGGGGCCGCCCCATCTGGGCGCTCAAGATCTCCGACCACGTCGCCTCCGACGAACCCGAACCCCGCGTCGTCATCGACGCCAACATCCACGCCCGCGAATTCGCCGGCCCCGAGGTCGCCCTCGATATCATCTGGCAGCTCCTCTACGGCTACACCAACAACCCCACCTTCGCTTCCTGGGTCGACGGCCTGGAAATCTACGTCATCCCCTGCCTGAATCCCGACGGCCGCTATGCCTGCGACCACATCAACAGCAACTGGCGCAAGAATGGCCGCGACAACAACCGCAGCGGCTCCCTGACCTATCCGACCGACGGCGTCGACCTCAACCGGAATTCCTCCTTCTTCTGGGGCAGCGACAACGAGGGCTCCAGCACGTCGTCCGGCACCGACACCTATCGCGGCCCCTCCCCCGCTTCCGAACCCGAAATCCAGGCCTACGACGCCTTCCTGCAACGCGTCCGCCCCGGCTTCACCCTCACCCTGCACAGCTACGAAGGCTCGATCTACAGTCCCTACGGGGACTTCAATGTCGACATGCCGGCCCCCGATCCGTTCAAGCCTCTCGGCACCAACATCGCCCGCGCCTGCACCAACGACGACAATTCCCCCTATGTCTATTACAGCGGCCCCGAATTCAGCTACACCGTCAACGGCGACCGGACCGATGCCAACTACGGCCTCTACGGCATCCAGGCCTATGGAGCGGAAATCGGCTCCGCGTTCCAGCCCCTGTATGCCACCACCCGCGACAAACTCGGTCCCGGCATGCGCCCCGGCTGGCAACGCTTCCTCGCCGCCGCCCACACCAATTGGCCCAAGGTCCGCGGCTGGTCGCTCGAAACGGCCACCGGCCAGCCCACGCCCGTGCGCATCCACTCCCTCCATCTCACCAGCCGCCCCAACGACGAACACTGGACCAGCCGCGCCGACGGCTTCTTCGAATGCCCCCTGCCCACCGCCGGCACCTACCGCCTCGTCTTCTCCCCCCTCGGCCAGTCCTCGCTGGCCGTCACCCAGTCCATCGCCGTTTCCTCCACGGCCCGCTCGACCAACCTGGCGTTCGGCGTAGCCCCCGTCTTGGGTCCGATCGACGCCAATGGAGTCCTGTCGTGGAGCAACCAGAACGAAAACGGCACCGCCCTGCTGGAAGGCACCGAAGACCTCTCTGCCTCCTGGCTGCCGCTGCTCGCCATCGCCAGCACCGGCCGTGCCGGCCAGGCGACGATCCCGGCGGATGCACCGCCATTCCTCCGCGCCCGCGCCGCACAGCGGCTTTTCCCGGCCAACTCCAATTTGGTATGCATCCCCTCCGGGTCCTTCCAAATGGGCACGGACAACGCTGCCGACACCAACGAACAGCCCGCCGCCGCCATCCAGATCGACGGATTCCTCGAGGACACCCGTGAAATCACCTTCTCCAACTGGCACCGCGTCCGCATCTGGGCCACCAACAACGGCTATTCCTTCGCCGCCGGCCAGCGCGGCAGCGCCGGCTCTTCCACCGCCAGCAACCATCCCGTCGTCATGGTTTCCTGGCACGACGCCGTCAAATGGTGCAACG
>CAYODC010000331.1:0-2655 GCA_964402575.1 uncultured Verrucomicrobiota bacterium | reverse complement strand
CATGGCGGTGGCGACGGCTGCCGAGGCGGAGAAGCAGGGCGGGGACAACCGCACCATGGGGCGGAAGAACACCATCCCCTACGGGTTGTACGTGGCCCGGGGCTTCATCTCGGCCCATTTGGCGGCGCAGACGGGTTTTTCCGACGAAGATTTAGCCCTACTCTGGGAGGCGCTCAACAACATGTTTGAGCATGACCGCTCCGCCGCGCGCGGGCTGATGACTACGCGCAAGTTGATCGTGTTCAAGCACGACAATGCGCTGGGGCAGGCTTCTGCCCAGTCGTTGTTCGATCTGGTGTCCATCAAGCGCAAGGATGCCGGCAAGCCGCCGCGCGCGTTCGAAGATTACGAACTCACCATTGGCAAGCCGCCGGCCGGGGTATCCATCCTATAGGCGTTTGGATGGGCGGCCGGAGCCGGGGGACGGCTTCGGCCGCATTCGGAGTGCTCGTGCCGCCACCTTCCCGGTTCCCGACACTCTTGACAACTCAGCGAAATCGAATAATTATTCGACTATGAGCGACAAAACGATCGAGCATTCCTATTCGGTGGTTCGGCGGGCGCTGGGCGAGCGGTTGGCGGAGGACCAGCCCGGCTACATCCAGATTCTGACCGGGCCGCGTCAGGTGGGCAAGACCACCCTTCTGCACGAGATCGAAAAGGACCGCCGGTGGGCGGCCATCTATGCCAACGCCGACAGTCCCGCCGCCGCGCTCCCGAACTGGTGGGAACATCTGACGGATCAAGCCCGGCTGGCAGCCGTCCACGGCCGGGTGGTCTTGCTGGTGGATGAAGTCCAGTATCTGCCTGGTTGGGGGCTGCGCGTGAAGGCGGCATTCGATGATTTCAAGCGCCGCAAGGTGCCTGTGAGGATCGTGCTGAGCGGATCGTCTTCTCTCACGCTGGGCAAGGGGGCGAAGGAAACGATGGCGGGCCGTTTTGAACGCCTATTCTTGTCCCACTGGCCGGCGGCGGAACTGGCGCGGCAGTTTGGCCTCTCGGCCCAAGAGGCGGTTCGGACCTATGTCGCCCAGGGGGCATTTCCGGGCAGCATCGGGTTTCGGAAGGATTTCGGGCGTTGGACCGACTATGTGCGGCACGCCATCGTTGAGCCGGCGGTGGGCCGGGATCTCCTGGCGCTGGAGCTGGTCCGGAAACCGGCGCTGCTGCGGCAACTGTTGGCGATCGCGGCCGGGCATCCGGCGGAAATCGTCGCGCTGCACAAGCTGCGCGGAGAGCTGACCGATGCCGGGGCCCTGGAAACCATTGCGCATTACCTCCACTTGCTGGAGCAGTCCTATCTGGTGGCCGCGTTACCGAAGCATTCCGCCCGAGCCCATCGTCGCCGGGCCGCCCCCCCAAAACTGGTCGTGCTCAGCCAGGCGATTGTCCGGGCTGTCGGCGTGCCGGACCACGAGGAACTCCTGCCGAAAGGCGAGCGGTGGGGCCGGATGGTGGAGAACGCCTGCATCGCCTTCGCCTGGAATGCCGGGCAAGAAGTCTGCTATTGGCGTGAAGAACCCTGGGAAGTGGATTTCATCACGACCGGCGCTTGGGGGTCTTGGGCGGTGGAGGTCAAAACCGGTTCTTTCGGCCAGGGCGAACTGCGCGGACTGCTGGAGTTTTGTTCCCGGCATCGCGAATTTCGTCCTCTTCTCCTGTGCGACCGCGAACAGGTGAGGCGGATTGGGCAACTGCCGGTTGAGGCGCTTTCCTGGGAGGATTATCTTCTGACCGGGCCGCCTGCATGAGCCTCTACGCCGAATCCGATCTGTTGGCGTTGTCCGCCCTGCAGCACTTGTTGTACTGCGAGCGGCAATGCGCGTTGATCCACATCGAGCAGGCATGGAGCGAGAACCGGTTCACGGCGGAGGGGAGGGCATCGCACGAGCGGGTGCATACCGGCGGGCATGAAATGCGCGACGGGGTGCGGATCGCCCGCGACGTGGCGTTGCGGTCGCTGCGGCTGGGGCTGGTGGGGAAGGCGGACGTGGTCGAATTCCACGATGGAAAGCCCTATCCGGTGGAGCACAAGCGCGGCCACAATAAGGCCAACGACTGCGATCGGGTCCAGCTCTGCGCCCAGGCGTTGTGTTTGGAGGAGATGCTGGGCCAACCGGTTCCGGAGGGCGCGCTGTTTTATGGCGAGCCGCGCCGCCGGACGGTGGTGGTATTGGATGAAGCGCTGCGGGTTGAAACGGAAACCGCGGCCGCGCGGCTGCATGAACTGATGGATGCCGGACAGACGCCCCCGGCGGTCTACGACAAGGCCAAGTGCGAGCGTTGCTCGCTGCTGGATATCTGTAAGCCCAGAGCGGGGGGCGATGTGCACCGCTACATCCAGGAGGCATTGTCATGAAGCATCTGCTGAACACCCTGTATGTCACCACTCAGGGGTCCTATCTCCGCAAGGAGGGGGAGACAATCGTCGTGGAGGCGGAAAGGCAGGTGCGCGCACGTCTGCCCATCCACAACATTGGCGGGCTGGTTTGTTTCGGTAACGTGTTGTGCAGTCCATTTTTGCTTGGTCATTGCGGTGAAAACGGGGTAGCAGTCAGTTTTCTTTCCGAATACGGCCGGTTTCTGGCCCGCGTGGATGGGCCGCAATCCGGGAACGTGCTGCTGCGGCGCGAGCAGTATCGCCGGGCCGACGAT
>CAYODC010000330.1:0-2662 GCA_964402575.1 uncultured Verrucomicrobiota bacterium | reverse complement strand
AACCGCGATCACCAGCCGCGGCTCCGGCAGCGCGTCGTAGGTTTTCTTCAGCGCCAGCGCCATGTTCTCCGTCACCGGCCCCGTCACCAGCAGCCCGTCCGCATGCCGCGGCGATGCCACGAACTGAATCCCGAAACGACCTAGATCGAAGACAATGGTGCTCAGCACGTTCGTATCCGCCTCGCAGGCATTGCACCCCCCCGCGCACACCTGCCGCAGCTTCAGCGACCGCCCGAACAGGCTCTTCATCCTCGCATCCAGCGCGGCGGCCAGCCGGTATTCCTCCGGACCCGCCATCAAATCCTCCCGCGCCCGCACCGCCAGCCGCGGCTCCCGCGTGAACTCGATCGCCCCCGCCGGACACGCCGCCGCGCAATCCCCGCAGAACAGGCATTTCCCCAGATCGATGCGCACCGCCCCGTCCCGGCAGGAAACCGCCTCCACCGGACACGCCGCCGCACAGGCCGCACACCCGGCCGGACACTTCCCGGCCGCCACCACCGGCCGCCCCCGCAGCCGGTCCGGCAGCACCGGCGGCTTCGCGGGATACCCCACCGTGCGGTGCTGCTGGCGCCAACGTTCCAAAAGTGCCCGGATCATAGGTCGTGCCCGCAATAGGAAAGGTTGAAACTCTTGTTGCACAGCGGAAAGTCCGATATCTCCTGCCCGCGCAGGGCCAGCGCCAGCCCCATCCAGTTGTGGAACGAGGGATCCACCACCTTGTAGCGCGCAAACCGCCCCGCGCCGTCCGTCTGCGCGACATGGACGATCTCCCCGCGCCAGCCTTCCTGGATCGATACCGCCAGCGCCTCCGGCGCCAGCGCCCCGCACGCCGCCCGCACCGGCCCCGCCGGCAGGGAAGCCAACTGCCCGCGGATGAACTCCACCGAACGCTGGATCTCCAGCGAGCGCACGTACGCGCGCGCCAGCACGTCGCCCGTGTCGAACGTCGAAAGCGGCAACTGCGCAAACCGGTAGATGCCCGACGGATAATCCCGCCTTGCGTCGATCTCGCGCCCGCTGGCCCGCGCCGCCGGCCCCACCAGCCCCAGCTCCACCGCCGTCGCCAACGGCACCGTTCCCGTCCGCTCGAACCGCGCCATCACCGACGCCGTCTCCCACAGCAGCTTCGCCGCCCCGGCCACGTCGCGGGCGGTGGCGTCCAGCCGCCGGCGCAGGTCCGCCACGATCGCCGCGTCCACGTCGAACGCCGTCCCGCCCGGCCGCACGAGCCCGCGCCCGAACCGGCTGCCGCACAACAGCGCCGTCATGTTCAAAAAGTCGCCCCGCAGCCGCCCGCAGAAGGAAGACGTCGGCAGATACCCCACGTCGCCCGCCAGCGCGCCCAAATCGCCCGTATGGTTGGCCAGCCGCTCCAGCTCCAGCGCCACCGCCCGCAACACCTGCGCCCGCGCCGGCACCCGGCACCCCGCCAGCGTCTCCACCGCCTGGCAATACGCCAGCGCATGCCCGATCGTCGTGTCCCCCGCCAGCGTCTCCATGTGGTGGATCGTGCGCGGATGCGGCCCGCCCGCCAGCGCCCGCTCCACCCCGCGATGCTGGTAGCCCAGCGAAATCTCCAGATGCAGCACCTGCTCGCCGTGGCATTGGAACCGGAAATGCCCCGGTTCGATGATGCCCGCATGCACCGGCCCCACCGCCACTTCGTGGATCTCCTCCCCCTCCACCCGGAAAAAGTCCATCACCGACGGCGCCGGCGCGCCTTCGCCGCCCCGCCCCCACGCATCGTGCCCCGGCCGCCACGAGCGGTGGAACCGCAGCGGCTTGAGCCACGGATGGCCCAGCGGCTTCACGCCCCACTGCTCCGCAATCTCCCGCTCGAAGCCCCCCGCCTGCGGACACTCCGGCGTCAGCGCCGGATACGATTCGCCCGGATCCGCCGCGATCGCCCGCAGCTCGCCCGCCCGGTCGTCGGCCAAAACCGCTACCAGCCGGACCGCCCCGCCCGCCAGCGGCGTGCCGTACAAGGCCGCCATCCGGCACCCTTCCGCCACCGCGCCCAGGACCGCTCCCCGGAATGCATCCATCCCCGCCACCGGAATCCGCCCGGCCTCGATTTTCTCCAGATGCCGGAAAATCATCGGAGTCCCGCTCATGGCACGCCTCCCCCCAGCAGGCGCGCGGCCTGCGCCAGCGCCTCCGCCAGCCCGCCCGGAATCCACAGCCCCAGCCCCAGCGATACTCCCAGCAGCAGCAGCGCCGGCCCGAACGCCACCCCCCGCTCCCTTGCCGGTTCCACCCCCTCCGGCGCCCGCCCCAGCGCCATCCCCAGCATCACCCGCGACATCCCGGCAAACGCAATCCCCAGCGCCACCAGCGCCGCCACAGCCACCGCCATCCCCGCACCCCCGCGCCCGAACGCCTCCTTCAACACGATGAACTCGCTCGCAAACGTCCCGAACGGCGGAGACCCCGTGATCGCAAACAGCCCCGCCAGCCACAGCGCACCGCTCACCGGCAGGATCCGCACCGCCCCGCCCACCCGCGCCACCGCCTTGGTCCGGTACGCCAACAGCAGGTTGCCCGCCACCATGAACAGCGCCGCCTTCACCACCGAGTGGTTCACCGCGTGCAGCATCGACCCGTACATCGCCGCCCCGCCCAGCCCCGCCCCCAGCGCCAGCAGCCCCATGTGCTCCAC
>CAYODC010000329.1:0-2676 GCA_964402575.1 uncultured Verrucomicrobiota bacterium | reverse complement strand
CGCCCCGTCTGCACCACCCGCACCGATGCCGGACTCCCCACCGCCCCCGGCGCCGTCACCACCACCGTCCCCGTCCGCGCCGTCGCGGCCAGATTCGACTGGACGAACACCCGCACCGTGCCGCTGTTCGTCCCGCTGCCCCCGCCCTGGATGCCCAGCCACTCGCTGCCCGGCACCACCGTATACGCCATGTTCCGCCCCGAACGCGCATTGGTCACCGCAAACGTCACCACCCCGCCCCGGTGGTCCGCCGCCCGCTGCGCGGGCGACACCGACAGCGACGGCCGCGCATCCTGCACGATCTTCAGCTTGCCCCGGCTCGCAAACCGCGCCCCCGGCGCCGTCACCACCACCATTCCCGTCCGCATCGCCGTCCCGTTGTTCGCCGCGTACGACACCACCAGATCCCCCCGGTTCGTGCCGCTGCCCCCGCTCGAGATCCTCAGCCACGGCGAGTCCTCCGCCGTCGTGTAGGTCATCCGCGTCCCCGCCTCGGCGTTCGACACCGCGAATCGCACCGTCCCCGCCAAATGCGGAACCGACGCGCCCCCCCGCGGCGCCACCTGCAGGATCGGACGCGACCGCTGGATGATCTTGATGCGCAGCGGTCCGTTCGTGGCATCCGCCGACGCCACCGTCACCAGCCCCGTACGCTGCCCCCCGTTGTTGACCTGGAACGCCACCGTGAACCGCCCCCCGTTCACCCCTGTCCGCCCGCGCTTGATCGACAGCCATCTTTCCGATTCCGACACCCGGTAGGTCAACGTCCCGTGCCCCCGGTTGGTGACGGTGAAGCTCCGCGTGCCCGCCAGGTGGTCCACCCCGCGGACGGAAGGACTCACCCCCAGCGTCGGCAGCCGCGTGAACCGCGCCGTCCGGTGCCCCTGCACCCGCGACGGCCAGCCCGTCGCGCTCCGGTGATAATACAGGCGGAACGGCTTCGCCCCCGCCGCCGCGTGCAGGTTCGCGCCAAACCGCGGCGCATTCCCGAAGAAATAGATCCCCGTCAGGTTGGGACACATCCGGAACGCCTCCGAACCCACCCAATCACCACCGTCCCCAGCCGCCGGCACTGGTCAAACGCCGCCAGCCCGATCGTCTTCACCCGGTCGCCGATCGTCACCTTCCCGAGGTTCGTGCACCCGTAGAACGCAAAGCTGTCGATCCGCCCGACGCCCGGCGGAACCACCAGCTCCTCCAGCCCCGTGCAATTCATGAACGCGGCCTTCCCGATGCCGTACACCCGGTCCGCCCCCTCCACCCTCCGCAGCGCGCGGCACCCCGCAAACGCGTTCGGACCGATCAGCCTCGTCCGCCCCCCCAGATCGATGCGCTCCAGCTTCTCGCAATACCGGAACGCGCTGTCGCCAATCCCCCGCACGCCCGCGCCCATCGTGGCGCGCACCAGGTTCGAACACGCATAGAACGCGTACGGCCCGATGTTCGTCACGCTCGCCGCCACCACCAGGCTCGTGATCGACCCGTTGCGCATCGCCAGGTACGACCCCACCTCCGTCACCGGACGCCCCGCATAGGTGGCGGGAATGACCAGCGCCCTGCCCGTCCCCGTGTAGCGGGTCAGGGTCACGTTGCCATTGGTCACCACGTACCGGAAGTCGGCGCCCGCCGCCGATCCCGCCAGGCCCAGCCCCGCCACGCCGACCGCCAGCCACCGCCAAATGGATTGTTTTGCGCGCATAAAACCAACCTACCCCTCCCCCCGGACCATGGCAAGGTCGGATATCGCCCCTCCCCTGCCCCTACTGCATCTGCTCTTCCCGCCAGTACAGCGGCGTCACCCGGTCCTCGCCCACCTCGAACACCGCCCACACCCCCATCTTCACCCCGCTGCTGTCCCCCATCGACACCACCCGCACGAACCGCCGGTCCGACACCGAAATCTTGTCCGCCAGCGCCCCGTCCATTCCCGTCTTGCTGATCGCCTCCTGCACGCTCTCGAATCCGTCGTCTTCCGTGTTCGGCTCCCCGTCGTCCCCCAGCCGGTACTTCAGCAGGTCGTCCACCACCCACTCATCCATCATCTTGCCGTCGCCGGACGTCAGCGTCATCAGCACCTCGCGCGACGCCGTGTTGACGTTCACCTTGCCATCGCCGAACGTCGTCAGCAGGTGGGCGATCCCCCGCAGCGGCTCGCCCTTGGGATCCGCCGGCGGCCCCCCATAGACGATCTCCTTCGTGAACCCCTTGACCAGCAGCAGCTCGTCCACCGTGTCCAGCCGCGCATTCTTCGGCGCGTAGCCCGCCTCCTTGTAGAACGGATCATCCTCCTCCGCGCCATTGAGCCGGTGCTCGTCGCTCTCGTCGGTGAAATCCATGAAGCAATCGATCAGCTCCGGCCAATTCTCCTCGGGCACGCCCGCCTGGTCCAGCAGCTCCTCCCAATCCTCGTCTTCCAGCGTGTTCACGTTCCGGCGCCCCGCCTCCGGCAAAATGTCCACCACCGCTGTCGCCGCGCCCTGCTCCACCTTCACCCCCGTCACGCCGATCCCCTTCTCCAGGTTCTTGGCCATGTTGCGCAACGCCTCCTGCTGCTCGTCGTCCTCCTCGAACGCGCTCGTGTCGAAGCTCTTCGCCAGCAGGAACTTCGCGTATTCCACCCCCCCGCGCGCCGCCACCTGCGCCTTCAGCCGCTTGCGCGAATACGACGTGATCCCC
>CAYODC010000328.1:0-2680 GCA_964402575.1 uncultured Verrucomicrobiota bacterium | reverse complement strand
GTCTGGCAGTCCGCCAAAACCATCCAGGTCGAGGCCTAGCCGCCCCCGGTTTTCCACACCGTGGAAAAAAGTTTTCCATGGTGTGGAAAATTTCCCGGCATTTTTTCCATGGTGTGGAAAAAACAGGCTGAAGTTTTCCATACTGTGGAAAAAAGTTTTCCACACCGTGGAAAACTTCTGCGCGCTACCCTCCCCGTTTTGCTGTTCGCCATGACCGCCGCCGCGCAATCCAATCCCTTCAAGGCCCCGCTCTACTGGAGCGTCTACGAGAACCAGATCCTCAAGGAACAGGCCGGGGAACACGACGTCCATGTCACCGAGGCCGAATGGCGCGCCAACATCGACTGGGTCGACGCGGCCCTCAAGCCCTTCGGCTACGACATGATCTGCATCGACGGCTGGGGCGACCTCTCGCAACTGAACGAGAACGGCTACCGTCTCTCCCACTCCCGCCACTGGGAGCACGGCTACGCCTGGTGGTCCGCCCATCTCCGCCAGCGCGGCATGCGCCTGGGCATGTACGGCAATCCGCTCTGGATCCATGTCGCGGACGACGATCTCGACACCAAGATCGTCGGCACCGACATCCCCGTGTCCACGCTGAAGAATCCCGCCGAAGGCACGCTGTTCTCCTGGGTGCAGGTGGACCGCCCCGGCGCGGAGCAATACATCAAGGGCTGGATCCATTTCTACGCCGACATGGGCGTGGATTACTTCCGCATCGATTTCCTCTCGTGGTACGAAGATGGCAAGGACCGCTGGGAAGGCCGGGTCGGCCCCGAGCGCCCGCGCGAGCATTATGAAACCGCGCTGCGCTGGATGCGCGAAGCCGCCGACGAACGCGGCATGTTTCTCAGCCTCGTCATGCCCCACCTCTACCACGACGCCGCCGCCGAACGGAAAACCGGCCACATGATCCGCATCAACGAGGACACCGGCGAAGGCGGCTGGACCAAGTGGAGCGAGTGGTTCCGCGGCCAGCGCCGCGAGGGCTGGTCGGCCTACGGCAACGCCGTCGACGGGCTCGCCTACTGGTCGCGCCTCGCCGGCCGCGGCCGCGTCATCCTCGATCCCGATTTCCTCCGCCTGAACACCTTCGCCACCGACGACGAGAAACGCAGCGTCGTCTCCCTTTGCCTCCTCGCCGGCGCACCCATCGCCGTCGCGGACCAGCACGGCACCATCGGCGACAACCTGCGCTTCTATACCAACTCCGAACTGCTCGAACTGAACCGCGACGGCTTCGTCGGCCAGCCCCTCTCCAGCGACCCCACCCAGGAGGAAAGCCAGATCTGGTTCGGACACCTCTCCAACGGCGACGGCATCATCGGGCTCTTCAACCGCGAAAACGAGCCCCGCACCCGTTACTTGAATTTCGCCGCCCTCGGCTTCTCCGCCCCCGCCCAGGTTCGCGACCTCTGGACCCACCAGAACCTCGGCCCCATGGAATCGTTTCGCGCCGAAATCCCCCCCCGCGGCTGCCGCATCCTCCGCGTCACCCCCACCGCCTCCACGCCCTAGCCCGGTTCGGCGCTGGCGTTCCTCTCGCGCCCCTTGCGACCCTTGCGTTGAAGATTCGGGGATCGGATGGGATCGGATGGCGTTTGTCTCCCCGCCCTTCGCCCTTTCCGCCCGCCGTCGGTTGTGCTACAAAGCGCCGCATGAACTCCCCCCTGCGCATCCTGGATTCCTCCTTCCTCGAGCAACTGGCCGCCGAGGCCGCCGCCGTGCCCCGGCGGCGCAAGAACTTCAACCTGCACGCCGCCAACGATGCCGCCTGCCACCGCTTCTTCAACGCCCTGTGCGCCGACACCTATGTTCCGCCCCACCGCCATTCCGATCCCGCCAAGGACGAAACGCTCGTGCTGCTGCGCGGCACGCTCGGCGTGGTGATCTTCCACGAGGACGGCGCTGTCCGCGAAAGCCATCTCCTGCACCCCGGCATGGTCGCCGATGTCGCCCACGGCACCTTCCATACCTGGATCGCCTTCGAAGAGGGCACCGTTTTTTTCGAAACCAAGGCCGGCCCCTACGTGCCGCTCGCGCCCGGCGAAAAAGCCCCCTTCGCCCCGCCCGAAGGCGACCCGCACGCCCCCGCTTATCTCGCCTGGCTCAAATCGCTGTGCCCCCCCGCATGATCCCGCCATCCCCACCCCCGGTCCCCGCCATGATCCAGGAAAACCCTTCTGCCTCCCCCGACTGGGCCAAGGACGCCGTCTGGTACCAGATCTTCCCCGAACGCTTCCGCAACGGCGCGCCCCAATCCGATCCCCGCCCCGAAGACTTCGACGGAAACCACATCCCCGGCTGGCGCGTCTGCCCCTGGGGCATGGACTGGTACGCCCGCGACGACTGGGAAAAACCGCACGCGAAAAACTTCTGGTCCACCGTCTTCCACCGGCGCTTCGGCGGCGACCTCGTCGGCCTCCGCCAGCAGCTCCCCTACCTCCAGCGGCTCGGCATCAACGCCCTCTACCTCAATCCCGTCTTCTGGGCGGCTTCGCTCCACAAGTACGACACCACGGCCTACCACCACATCGATCCCGCGTTCGGCCCCGACCGCGCAGGCGACCTCGCCGCGCTGGCCGCCGCCCGCGAAACCGAAGACCCCGCCACCTGGATCTGGACCGCCGCCGACCGCCTCTTCCTCGACCTCGTCGCCGACGCCTACACCACCGGC
>CAYODC010000327.1:0-2732 GCA_964402575.1 uncultured Verrucomicrobiota bacterium | reverse complement strand
ACTACATTGTGGATCTGGGTCCGGAAGGCGGTGACGAAGGCGGCCGGGTGGTGGCCTGCGGCACGCCGGAGGAAATCGCGGCGAATCCGGCCTCGCACACGGGCGAATACCTCCGCCCGATCCTCGCGGGCGAGGCGCCGCCGGCGCCCCGGAAACGCAAGGCGAAGACGAAGGCAAAGGCATGAACTACGCGTGGATCCTGGCAGGGGCCCTCGGGCTGGCGGCGCTGCCCGCGGCGGGGGGGGCGCAAGAATCCGTGGCCGCCGGCGCCGATGCCGGCGGGGAGGAGGAGGGATCCGCGACGGCCGGCCGGCTGACGGTGGAGGAGGCGAACCGGCTGCTGGCGACGGGCCGCGCCGCCTACGAAGATGGCCTTTTCCGGCTGGCCCGCCGCCGGCTGGAAGAGGTGGTCGACCACGGACCCGACCGCCGCCGCCGCACCGAAGGGGCGTTGTGGCTGGCCCGCGTGCGGCTGGCGGAGAACCAGCCGGAGGCCGCGGCGGAAGTCCTGGCCGACCACGGAGGGCAGATCCGGTCTGTCTCCATGGCGGCGGAATATGCCTGGGTGCGCGCGCAGGCCTTTCATGCGCTGGGCCGCCTGGAAGAGGCGGAGGCGGAACTGGCCCCCGTACGGGAGGCCCACGCCGAAGAGGACATTGCCCCGCAGGCCCTGCACCTGCTGTCGCGGGTGCATGCCGCGCAAGGGGAATGGGACGCGGCGCGGGAGGTTTGCGCGCTTCTCGCCGACCGCCACCCGGACCGCGCGGAAGGGCCGATGGCGTGGCTGGACCTGGCCGACGCCCTGGCCGCGGCGGGGCGGACGGAAGAGGCCCGCGCCGCGCTGGAGCATGTGGAAACCACCTATGCGAAGCAGAACTGGGGGGAGCGCGCGGCCTTGAAGAGGGTGGAATTGCAATTGGCCCAGGGCGAGCGTCCGCAGGCGATGAAACGGCTGAGCACGTTGGCGGCCAACACGAACCTGCTGCCCGAAACCCGGGCCCAGGGATTCCAGATTGCCGCATTGGCGCTGGGGACGGAATCGAACTTCACGGGGGCGCTGGAACTGATCGACCGAGGCATCGATGCCTCCCCGGACCGGCTCCGGCTGCTGGAGAACCAGATGATCAAGGCGCGGCTGCTGCTGCAGGCGGGGCGGCTGGAGGAGGGGGCGGCGCTGATGCGGACGGTGGCGGCGCAGATGCCCGATGAAACCCGGGCGGCCGGGTTGCAGAAGGGGCTGGCCGATGAACTGGCTCGGCTGGGGAAATGGGATGAAGCGGCGGCGGAATACCAGATCTGGCTGGATGCCTTCGACGGCGTGCCCGGAACGGCCGGGGTGCGCGCGGGACTGGCCTGGGCGCTGTGGGAAGCGGGACGATTCGAAGAAGCCGCGGGGCAGTTCGAGAAGGCCGCGGCGGCGGAATCCGATGCGGCCCTCGCCCTGGACCTGCGGCAGAAACAGGGGGATGCGGAGTTTGCCTCGCGCCAGTTCAGCAGGGCGAAGGCCACCTATGCGGCGGTGCAGGAGGCGGCGCCGGCCGGCGGGGACCTGGCCGGGCGGGCCCAGCTTCAGCAGGCCGAGGCGGAATTGGCGCTGGGCGAGACGGAGGCGGGGGAAATCCGCCTGCTGGACCTGAGCCGAGCGAAGAAGGAGACGGAGTTTTCGCGGGCGGCGACGATGCGGCTGGGGGCGCTCTATGAAGAGCGGGGGGCTTTTGAAACGGCCATGGAGCAGTACGGGCGCCTGGTCGATACCTGCTCCGACCCGGAAACGTGCGCGGCCGCCCTGTTGTCGCGGGGGCTGATCCGCTACCGGATGGGATCGTTCCAGGCGGCGCTGGACGATTTCGTGCGGATCCGCGAAAAGCTCTCCGCGACGCGTCCGGCGGCGCAGGCGATGTTCATGCGCGGATGGTGCCTGTACATGCTCGGCCGCGATCCGGAAGCCCTGCAGGTCTGCAACCAGTTTCTCGCCGACTATCCCGGGTCGGAATTCGCCCCGGACGTGCGGTTCTGGCTGGGCGAACATGCCTTCAACCATGGGGAATACGAGAAAGCCGAGCCGCGCTTCCTGAGCGTGGCGCAGGACCATCCCGGAAGCCCGCGGGCGCCCGACGCGCTGTACTGGGCGGGACGGGCGGCCACCGCCCGCCGGGCCTATCTGGCGGCGAACGAGCACTACAACGCGCTCATGGCGCGCTATCCGGACACTCCGCGCCTGGCGGAGACCCTGCTGGCGCAGGGCGACGTGCTGAGCGAACTGGGCCAGTTCGAGGCGGCGATCCTGGCGTTCAACGAGGTCATTGTCCGTTTTCCGCAGGGGGCCGAGGCGATGATCGCGTGGGGGCGCAAGGGCGATTGCCAGTACACGCTGGGCCAGGAGAATCCTGCGCGCTACGAAGAGGCGCTGCTGTCGTACCGGACGCTGCAGGACATGGGCGGGGCGCCGGCGGACCTGCGGCTTCAGGCCGGCTACAAGATCGGGGGATGCCTCGAGAAGATGGGCCGTTCGGCGGCCGCCCTCGACCGCTACATGGAAGTGGTCTATTCCTATTTGCAGGAAAGCCAGCCGCCGCCGGAGGCGACGGTGTGGTTCACGCGCGCCGCGTTTGCCGCCGCGGGCCTGCAGGAGCGCGCCGGCCGCTGGAAGGAAGCCGTGGGCATCTACCGCCGCGTGGTGGATGCCGCGGTGCCGGCCGCTGCCGAGGCCCGCGACCGCATGGACCGCATCC
>CAYODC010000326.1:0-2753 GCA_964402575.1 uncultured Verrucomicrobiota bacterium | reverse complement strand
CTCGCCGAGCGTTCGATACGTGTTCATGATATACGCGGCGATGTCCCCGCCCTCTTTGCCGCCGCCGACCGCGCCCGCTCCATCCTCTATCTCGCCGACAACGCCGGCGAAATCTTCTTCGACCGCCTCCTGCTCGAACAACTCCCCCTCGGCAAGGTCGAGGTCTGCGTCCGCGGCTCGCCCGTCCTCAACGACGCCACCCGCGATGACGCCGCCGCCGCCGGCATTCCCGAAATCGCCCCCGTCTTCGACAACGGCTCCGATGGCCCCGGCACCCTCCTGGAGGACTGCTCGGAGGATTTCCGCGACCGGTTCGCCCGCGCCGACCTGGTCATCGCCAAGGGCCAGGGCAACTACGAAACCCTCTCCGAGATCGACAAGAACGTCTTTTTCCTGTTTACCGTTAAATGTCCGTTGGTGGCCAAACGCATAGGCGAGCCGGTGAGCAGCCTCGTCGTCCAACCCGCCCGGCGCTTTGACAAGGAATCCGCATGAAACGCTCCCTGATCTTGCATGAACTCCGGACACACGCACCGTTCACCGCCTTGGGGTCGCTGGGCGGCCTGGGCCTGTTGCTGGCCTTGCTCTGGCTGAAGACGTCGGCCGAGACTTCGCACCGGCTGTTTGCCGTCTTGCATCCCCTGCACGTGCTCTTGAGCGCCCAGGCCACGATTGCCACTTTCCGGCGCGCCGACGGCGCGGGCTTCTGGCGCATCCTGTGGATCGGCTACCTCGGCGGTGTCGGCATCGGAACGCTCAGCGACTGCCTCATCCCCTATCTGGGCGAGTGGCTGCTGGGCCTGCCCAACCCCGGACTTCACATCGGGTTCATCGAAGAATGGTGGCTGGTGAATCCCCTCGCATTCCTCGGCATCGCCCTGGGCACCTGGAGCGCGAAAACCCGCGTGCCGCACGGGCTTCACGTTTGGATCAGCACCGGCGCGTCGCTGTTCCACATCGCCATGGCCTTGGGCGGCATTCCTTCCGCCACCGTGCTCGGCGGCATCTCCGTCTTCCTGTTCTTGTCCGTCTGGCTGCCCTGCTGCACCAGCGACATCGTCTTTCCCCTCCTGTTCGCCCCGGACCCGAACGCCATCACCGGCTGCTGCGGGCATTCCCATGATTGATCCGGAGCCCCCATGCCCAGCCTGATGCCCGGAACCCCCGGAACCAAGGAAGCCTATGGCCTCTCCGTCATCGGCCCCGACGGCACGGTCCGCATCCCGCCCCGCGCCTTCGACCGCTACGACCTGCGCGATGGCGGATGGGCCATCGCCGTCACCACCCATCGCGGCGAGCCCGGCTTCGCCTTGCTGAACAAGGCCCGCGCGGAAGCCTCCGTTTTCCGCAAATACATCGCGCGCCTCGATCCGCCCGATGCCGTGCAATGGTTCAGCGACAAAGCCTACGCCTTGGTCCGGATCGGCGCGGGAGCCATCCGCCTGGCTCCCGCCCTGCGCAACGCCTTCTATCTGGCCCCCGGCGACCGGCTGATGTCGGTGAAAAGCACGACGGTGGCCCTGAGCTTCACGCCGGCGGAAATCTGGCGGGAGAAATTCCTGCAGCGCGGCCGGACGACCGCCGCCGCCAACATCGACCGGCTCGAGGTGTTCTGATCCCCTCCGGGGAGAACGGGCCGCCGCCTACCGGCCGCCGTCTTTCTGCAACGTCAAGCGCCGCACGCCCCGAATCTGCCGGAAATTCGCGCCCTGGCTCACGCATCGCAACACCTGCTCCGGGTCCGCCATCCGCGTGCCCGACACGGCATCCACGCCGTAGTCAAACAGCACCGGCGACAGCGGCGCGGTATCCCCCAGCAACACCACGAACGCCTCCGGACGGCACAGCGCCAGCAGTCCCTCCAGCGTATGATTGGTCAGCGCCGTCCCCGTAATCGCCACCACGTCCGCCTGCGGAATCCATTCCGCGCTCTTCTCCGGCTCCAGGTCCCCCTCCTTCGGATTCTTGTCGAACACCCATACGGACCGGGCCGCCTCCCGGACTTTCGGCAGGAACGGGAAATGCCCCACCACGGCGACATTCCGCCCCCGGCCCTTTTCCAGGATCAATTCCGCCGCATTCACCTCGCGGCAGGCGGATTCATCCACCTCCAGCAGGGAATTCAGCGTCGCCATGCCGATCGCCGCTTCCAGGATGCGCTCCGAAAACGCCAACCGGACCAGCTCCCCCGCCGGCCGCTCCAGCAGGTCCCCCGGCTCCCGCACCATGGGCCGGCGCCTGCCGCAGGGCATCCCGCGGCAGGGTGGCCGCCAGGCCGCCGTGACGGGTCACCACCGCCGTGTGGAACACCCCCTGGCGGATGTCCTTCACCGGCGCGTCCACATCCAGCGTGCCAATCAAATGCTCCAGAATGTTCATGCTTTCCATTCCTTCCTCCGGACGGCGCAGGCACGCCCGGACAACGTCCCGCGGCCCTGCCCCGGTTTTCCATGGCGTGGAAACTTTTTTTCCACAGTGTGGAAAAAAGTTTTCCACTCCGTGGAAAACGGCCGGGCACGAAAAACGCAAGGGAGCGCGGGGCTCCCTTGCGTGCGGCGCGGAATCCGCGCGGATCAACCCTTCGCCGGAACGGCGGTCTTGGCGTATTCGAGCGCAAAACCGGCGTAGAACGCGGCGGCGCGGGTCAGGTGCTCGATGTCGATTTCCTCGTTCGGGAAGTGCGCAAACTTCTCGTGGCCCGGCCCGAAGCCGATCACCGGAATGCCGTACATGCCGCAAATGGACACGCCGTT
>CAYODC010000325.1:0-2772 GCA_964402575.1 uncultured Verrucomicrobiota bacterium | reverse complement strand
CATGATGAGCGAGATCGCCCAAGCCCTCCGCGCCGAGACCTTCTACCGCTCCGACCTGCTCGACTCCCTCCAGGCCACCTCCTTCAGCGTCGCGGATTCCTCCCCCGAAACCTTCCTCTCCCAGCTCAAGGACGGCGCCCTGCTGTTCATCTCCGGCGACCGCTTCGGCAACCTCCTGGGCGTCATGCTCAAGCTCAACTCCGCCAAGCCCGTCCACATCGCCGGCATCGTCCTCACCAACGGCTTCAAACCCTCCGGCGCCGTCGGCACCCTCCTCAAGGAGGTCAAGAACATGGTCCCCGTCCTGACCATCCCGGGCGACACCTACGAGGCCATCCACACCGTCTCGCGCCTCCACTCGCGCATCTATCCGGGCGCCACCCGCAAGATCACCACCGCCCTGGCCCTGTTCGAGTCCCACGTGGACACCCAGAAGCTCGTGGACCTGCTCAAGACCGCCAAGACCGGCGTGGTGACGCCCAAGATGTTCGAGTTCGGCCTCATCCAGCGCGCCCAAACCCCCCGCCAGCGCATCGTCCTGCCCGAAGGCGAGGAGGACCGCATCCTCTTCGCGGCCGAACAGGTCGTCCTGCGCGGCATCGCCGACATCGTCCTGCTCGGCAACGAGCAGAAAATCCGCAACAAGATCTCCCACCTCGGCCTCAACCTCCCCGCCGTCGACATCATCCAGCCCGGCCAATCCCCCCACTTCCGCGACTTTGTCCGCACTTATTACGATCTGCGAAAAACCAAGGGCATGACCCCCGACATGGCCGAAACCATCATGGCCGACGTCTCCTACTTCGGCACCATGATGGTCCACCAGGGCCTCGCCGACGGCATGGTCTCCGGCTCCATCAACACCACCGCCCACACCGTCCGCCCCGCCCTCCAGTTCATCCGCACCAAGCCCGGCTTCTCCATCGTCTCCTCCGTCTTCTTCATGTGCCTCAAAGACCGCGTCCTCGTCTACGGCGACTGCGCCATCAACCCCAACCCCACCGCCCAGCAACTCGCCGAAATCGCCGTCACCTCCGCCCTCACGGCCCAAACCTTCGGCGTGGATCCGCGCGTCGCCATGCTCTCCTACTCCACCGGCTCCTCCGGCGGCGGCGCCGATGTCGAGCGCGTGCGCGAAGCCACCGAACTCGCCCGCCAAATGGCCCCCGATCTCCCCATCGAAGGCCCCATCCAGTACGACGCCGCCATCGACGAAGGCGTCGCCCGCACCAAGATGCCCGACTCCAAGGTCGCTGGCCGCGCCACCGTCTTCATCTTCCCCGACCTCAACACCGGCAACAACACCTACAAGGCCGTCCAGCGCTCCGCCGGCGCCGTCGCCATCGGCCCCGTCATCCAGGGCTTGCGCAAACCCGTCAACGACCTCTCCCGCGGCTGCACCGTCACCGATATCGTCAACACCGTCGCCATCACCGCCATCCAGGCCCAGGCGGAAAAGTGATTCCCCTGGCCCTCAGTACTCGCTGGAATGCCGGCCGCCACTTCACCGGCCAGGCCATGATCGAGGAAATCCTCGCCCTCGGCCTCGACCGCGTCGAACTCGGCTACGACCTGCGCCCCGAACTCGTCGCCGGTGTCCACGCCATGGTCGAGGCCGGCGCCGTCCGCGTCGACAGCGTCCACAACTTCTGCCCCGTCCCCGTCGGCGCCCCCCGGCCCCATCCCGAACTCTATACCCCCGCCTCCCCCGACCGCCGCGAACGCGAATACGCCGTCATCCACATCTCCCGCACCCTCCGCTTCGCCGCCACCCTCGGCGCCAAGGTCGCCGTCTGCCATTCCGGCAACGTCGACATGCCCAAGCATACCTTCGAACTTCTTCAACTGGCCGCCCGCGGACAGCAGTTCACCCCCGCCTACGAGGCCCTCAAGCTCAAGACCCAGATCACCCGCGACAAAAAAGCCCCCCGCCAGATCGACTACCTCTCCCAAAGCCTCGACGCCCTCGTGCCCGTCGTCCGCGAAACCGGCGTCCTCCTCGCCCTCGAAAACCTCCCCACCTGGGAGGCCATCCCCTCCGAACTCGAAGCCGAGCAGCTCATGAAGCGCTACCACGGCGTCGGCATCCGCCTCTGGTGGGACATCGGCCACGCCCAGATCCGCGAAAACCTCGGCTTCATCAATTCCTCCCGCTGGCTCCAACGCCTCGCCCCCTTCATCGCCGGCATGCACATCCACGACGTGGCCCCCCCCGGCGAGGACCACCTCATGCCCCCCGGCGGCTCCGTCGATTTTCCTGCCTTGGCGGATTTCGCCCGAACCGATAAGGTGCGCGTGTTGGAACCGGCCCCGAACGTGGAAACCGCAAACGTCGTTCGCGGCATCGAGTATTTGCGCAAGACATGGCCGTGGACCGAATCCACACAATCCAGCGGAGAACAAACATGAAAAAAGCATTGATCACCGGCGTCACCGGCCAAGACGGGTCCTACCTCGCCGAACTCCTCCTGTCCAAGGGCTACCAGGTCACCGGCATGGTCCGCCGCGCCTCCACCGAGACCTTCGACCGCATCGCCCATTTCAAGGACCGCATCGCCCTCCGCCAGGCCGACCTCCTCGACCAGTTCTCCCTCGTCAAGCTCCTCGACGACGTCCAGCCCGACGAAATCTACAACCTCGCCGCCATGTCCTTCGTCCCCACCTCCTGGAACCAGCCCGTCCTCACCGGCGAATTCACCGCCCTCGGCGTCACCAAGCTCCTCGAAGCCATGCGCATGGTCTGCCCCAAGGCCCGCTTCTACCAGGCCTCGT
>CAYODC010000324.1:0-2773 GCA_964402575.1 uncultured Verrucomicrobiota bacterium | reverse complement strand
TCCACAAGGCCATGCGCTTCGCCGGACCCGTCCGCAAGCAGATGGGCGTGCGCACCCTCTTCAACCTCCTCGGCCCCCTCACCAATCCCGCCGGCGCCCCCTGCCAGCTCATCGGCGTCTTCGCCCCCGATCTCACCGAAGCCTTCGCCGCCGTCCTCCAGAAACTCGGATCCCGCCGCGTCCTCGTCGTCCACGGACACGACGGCATGGACGAAATCACCCTCACCACCACCACCCGCTGCTCCGAACTCAAAGACGGCGCCATCAAAACCTACGACATCGACCCCGTCTCCTTCTTCGGCGAAACCTGCACCAACGAAGAACTCGAAGGCGGCGAACCTGCCGACAACGCCGCGATCACCCGCGGCATTCTCGAAGGCCAAGTCACCGGCCCCAAGCGCGACATCGTCCTGCTCAACGCCGCCGCCTCCCTCCTCGCCGCCAACCGCTGCATCGACATCGCCGACGGCATCAAGAAATCCGCCGCCTCCATCGACTCCGGCGCCGCCCTCGACAAGCTGGAGAAGCTCGTGGCATTCTCCAAATCCTGAAGCCAAACTACGAATCACACGAATTACTCGAATGAAAAGTCGTCTTCCATTCCTCTCCCTATTCGTGCCATTCGTGTCATTCGTGGTTAAACGGCTCCCGGCTGTTTCCAAGTTTCCAGTTTCCAGTTTCAAATCTTCCACCGTTCCATCGTTCCAACATTCCATACTTCCATCGCTTTAACCCATGTCCTTTCTCGACCAAATCCTCTCCGCCAAGCACGCCGAAATCGCCGCCGCCCGCCGCCTGCGGCCGCAGGCCGAACTCGAATGCCTGGCCGCCAAGCGCGAGGATTTCCGCGGCCTCGCCGCTTCCCTCGCCCGCCCCGGCGTCCGCGTCATCGCCGAAATCAAGCGCGCCTCCCCCTCCCTCGGCGACATCCGCCCCGACCTGCATCCCGGCGACCTCGCCGCCGCCTACCAGGATGGCGGCGCCGCCGCCCTCTCCGTCCTCACCGAACCCGCCTTCTTCAAAGGCTCCGCCCAGGACCTCCAGCGCGCCCGCCGCGTCGTCGACCTCCCCGTCCTCCGCAAGGACTTCATCCTCGATCCCTACCAGGTCTACGAAACCGCCGCCATGGGCGCCGACGCCATGCTCCTTATCGTCCGCATCCTCGATGACGACCAGCTTGCCTCCCTCTATTCCCTCGCCCACGGCATCGGCCTCGAATGCCTCGTCGAAATCCACGACGAGGCCGACGCCCAGCGCATCCTCGAACTCGCCCCCCCCCTCGTCGGCATCAACAACCGCGACCTCGCCCACTTCCATACCGACACCACCCAGGCCGCCCGCATCGCCGCCCTTCTTCCCCAAGGCTCCGCCCCCGTCGCCGCCAGCGGCATCCATTCCGCCGACGACATCCAGCGCGCCCTCTCCTCCGGCCTCCGCCGTTTCCTCGTTGGCGAAGCCCTCGTGCGCGCTCCCGACCCCGCCGATCTCCTCCGCGAATGGACCGTCATCAGGATTCCAGAGGTCAGAGGGCAGAGGCCAGAATGAAGGCGACAATGTCAGAGGTCAGGGGTCAGAGGTCAGGAACAACCTCTCGGCCCTCATGTGTCACTTCTTGTTTTCCTGTGTTTCCTGTTTTCCTGCTGAATGAATTTCGTCTTTCCGTCTTCACCCGACCTCTGACCTCTGACTTCTCCACCCCTGGCTTCTGTCCACTGACCACTGACCTCTGACCTCTTCCCCCATGCTCCTCCCCCACGTCAAAATCTGCGGCATCACCCGGCGACCCGACGCCCTCGTCTGCGCCGATGCCGGCGCCGGCGCCCTCGGCGCAGTCTTTTATCCCAAAAGCCCCCGCAACGTCTCCGCCGCCCAGGCCCGCCGCCTCTTCGACGGCCTCCCCTCCGCCATCGCCCGCGTCGGCGTCTTCGTCAACGCCCCCGCCGAAACCGTCATCGCCACCGCCCGCGAAGCCGCCCTCGACACCGTCCAATTGCACGGCGAAGACACCCTCGATGTCATCGAAGCCATTCTCCGCGCCGGATTCCATGTCGTTCAAGTCATCAAGCGCACCGGCGACGAACTGCTCACCGTCGCCCGCGCCCTCCCCCCCAAGGTGGGCGTGCTCGTCGAATGCGGACGCGGCGCCCTCCCCGGCGGCAACGGCCTCGCCTGGAACTGGAGTAAAGCCTCCCCCCTCGCCGAACTCCGCCCCTTTGCGATTGCCGGAGGCCTCCATCCCGAAAACCTTGCCACCGTCGCCCGTGACTCCCGAGCCGCCGGCTTCGACGCCTCCTCCGGCGTCGAATCCTCCCCCGGCATCAAGGACGATGCCGCCGTCCGCGCCTTCCTCCGCGCCGCCGCCGATCTCCCCCTCACCGCCCAGCCCTTTTCCTGGAAAGCCACCCCATGAGCCATCCCCGCCTCGAAAACCTCAACATCGAATCCGTCCTCCCGCTGCCCACCCCGCGCGAGATGAAGGCCGCCATCCCCCTCACCCCCGCCGCCATTGCCACCGTCGCCCAAGGCCGCGAAACCCTCGAGCGCATCCTCGACGGCGAGGACCCCCGCCTCATCGCCGTCGTCGGCCCCTGCTCCATCCACAATCTCGACGCCGCCGAGGAATACGCCCGCAAACTCAAGGCCCTCGCCGCCGAGGTCGCCCCCTCCCTCTTCGTCGTCATGCGCGTCTACTTCGAGAAGCCCCGCTCCTCCCTCGGTTGGAAGGGCCTCATCAACGACCCCTACATGAACGACACCTTCCACATCGAGGAAG
>CAYODC010000323.1:0-2784 GCA_964402575.1 uncultured Verrucomicrobiota bacterium | reverse complement strand
TGGGGCTGGGGGCGATGCTGGTGGAGGCGGTGCTGGGGCTGCTGGCGCTGGCGACGGTGATGGTGATGAAGGAGCATCCGGGGACGATCGCGCCGCCGGCGATTTTCGCGGCGGGGTTAGAGGATTTTCTGTCGCCGCTGGGGCTGGGGGAGGGGTGGGTGATGTCGTTCGCGATGCTGGCGGTGAGCACGTTCGTGCTGACGACGCTGGATACGTGCACGCGGCTGAGCCGGATCATCCTGCAGGAGCTGACGGGATACGGGGCTCAGACGATCCACCAGCGGGTGTTGAGCACGTTGGCGGTGCTGGCGCTGCCGGCGCTGGTGGTGTTCCGGCAGATTCCCGGGGGGGGGGGGGGGGGATGATGCCGGCGTGGAAGGCGGTGTGGCCGGCGTTCGGAGCGACGAACCAGTTGATGGGGGCGCTGGCGCTCCTGATGGTCTATGGCTGGCTGCGCGGACAGGGAAAAAAGGCGATGTTTGTATTCCTGCCGATGGTCTTCATGTTCGTGACGACGTTGCTGGCGCTGGGGCAGATCATCCAGCGGAACCTGATGCAAGGCGGGAGCCATCTGGTGGGGGGCTTAAGCCTGGTGTTGTTCGTGTTGGCGGTGGTGGTGCTGGTGGATGTGGCAATCCGCACCCTGCGCCGCAAGACGATCTGAGGGAATACAATGAAGATATGGCCGCCGGGACGCGGGGAGGGGGAAGGGCGAAAGCAGGGGCAGGCAGACGCCCAAATAAAAACTTAATTATTTGCCCTTTCCGGTTGCATCCGGGAAGGAAGGAAGGTACCTTCAAGATGTGGCCGATGAGAGCCGAGGTTCTTTGAGAAGATGTGAGAGAAACCCTCTTCCCTGCCTTGCACGACAGGGGCCCAATACTCCTACCCAACACCATGAACAACGGGAGCTGGTGTTCGCTTGTGGACGGTATGTCCGATCCCCGGAATCTCCGGTAAGCAAACGACAGGTTCCCACCTTATTCCCATAAGGTCAGGAGATTCGCTCCATCGGCAAGGTGGGGATTTTTTTGCATCGCCTCGGGGGGCGGGGCGCTGATAATCTCCGGCCCATCATGAATTTCATCCAGAAAGTCAAAGCCGTTTTCAGTGGCCGGAAGGCCCCGCATGTTTCCGCTGTATCCCCCGCGGTGCCCAAGGCCAAAAAGCCCCATGTGGAGAAACCGGCTCCGGCCCCCCGGCCCGGGAAGAAGAATCCGCGGGCGAACGAGCCGGCGGTGGTCCGTGGCGGGCCGCACAAGAAGCGGGTCCCGCATGCGCCGCCGTCCGCCGCCAAGCGCCACCAGGGTGCGGGAGGACGGGATTGGGCGCCGTCGACGCCGTGGGATCCGGCCGAGTACCAGGTGGCGGCGGCGGAGGGAAAGACGCGGTTCCCGGATCTGGAGCTGCCGGAGGTGCTCCTGCATGCGCTCTGCGACCTGGATTTCCGCTATTGCACACCGATCCAGGCGCGGTCGCTGCCAGTGGCCCTGGACGGGAAAGACGTTTGCGGCCGGGCGCAGACGGGCACCGGCAAGACGGCGGCATTCCTGCTGGCCATTTTCAAGCACCTGCTGGACCACCCGGCGGCGCCCGACCGGCGCAAGGGGTATCCCCGGGCCCTGATCATGGCGCCGACGCGGGAGCTATGCATGCAGATTGCCCGCGACGCGGAGGATCTGGGCAAGTACACGGGCCTGCGCACGCTGGCGGTGTACGGGGGGATGGACATGCAGGAGCAGCGCGCCATCCTGCGCGACAAGCACGTGGACATCGTGGTGGCGACGCCGGGGCGGTTGCTGGATTTCCGCCAGCGGCAGGACATCGACTTTGCGAAAGTCGAGATTCTGGTGATCGACGAGGCGGACCGGATACTGGACATGGGGTTCATTCCGGACATGCGGCGGATCGTGTTCGGGTGTCCGCCGAAGGAGGCGCGGCAGACGCTGCTGTTTAGCGCGACACTGACGCCGGAGGTGACGCGGCTGGCGTCGCAGTGGATGCGCAATCCTGTCACGGTGGACATCGAGCCGGAGCACGTCGCGGCGGAGACGATCGACCAGCGGGTGTACATCGTGACCGAAGACCAGAAATTCACGATTGTGTTCAACCTGCTGCGCGCGATCAAGCCGGAGCGGGTGATCATCTTCGGGAACCGGCGCGATTCGACGGAGACGCTCTGCGAGAACCTGAGGCACCAGGGGCTGGACGTGGCGCTGCTGTCGGGGGCGGTGGAGCAGCACAAGCGGGTGAAGGTGCTGGAGAACTTCCGCAGCGGCAAGGTGCCGGTGCTGGTGGCGACGGACGTGGCGGGGCGCGGGCTGCACATCGACGGGATCGATCTGATCATCAACTTCAACATTCCCGAGCAGGCGGAGGACTACGTGCACCGCATCGGGCGGACGGGCCGGGTGGGGGAGAAGGGGACGTCGATCACGTTCGCCGACGAGATCGACAGCTACTATATTCCGGCCGTGGAGGAGTACATGAAGCAGCCGCTGAAATGCGTGCCGCCGCCGGAGGAATGGCTGGCGCCGCTGCCGAAGGCGATGTTGGAGCGCAAGCGGCGCCCGCGACCGGCCGGCGGCGGATTCGGCGGGCGGGGGGGGCCGCGGACCGGCGGACGGGGCGGCAGCCGCGGCGGTCCACGCCGGCGATAACGAAGGGGTCGAAAAAATCCCTTGCGCCACCGTGCATCTGCTGGTAGGTTGCGCGCTCGTCGATTGCCAAGGACACGTGCCGCTTGGGGCAGTAGCTCAGTTGGTAGAGCATTACGTTCGCAAC
>CAYODC010000322.1:0-2813 GCA_964402575.1 uncultured Verrucomicrobiota bacterium | reverse complement strand
TGATTTCCAGCACGGCGGTCTACGGCATTCCGGACCACCATCCGCTGGTGGAGACGGACCGGTTGATCGGGGTGGGACCGTACGGGCGGGCCAAGATCGAGGCCGAGGGGGAATGCCGGAAGCAGCGGGAAAAGGGGCTGTGCGTGCCGATCATCCGGCCGAAGTCGTTCATCGGCCCGGAGCGGCTGGGCGTGTTTGCGCTCTTATACGACTGGGCCTACACGGGCCACGGCTTTCCGATGATCGGCAGCGGCAAGAACCGCTACCAGTTGCTGGACGTGGACGACCTGTGCGACGCGATCTGGCTGGCGATGACGGGGGAGGTGGCGAAGGTGAACGACACCTTCAACATCGGGGCGAAGGAATTCCAGACGATGCGCGAGGACTACCAGGCGGTGCTGGACGAGGCCGGCCATGGCAAGAAGATCCGCGGTTTCCCGGCGGCGCCGATGATCTGGACCCTGCGCTTCCTGGAATGGCTGAAGCTGTCGCCGCTGTACAAATGGGTGTATGAAACGGCCGCGGAGGATTCCTTCGTGAGCATCGAGAAGGCGGAGCGGATCCTGGGCTACCGGCCGAAGTATTCCAACCGGCAGGCGCTGATCCGCAACTACCACTGGTACATCGAGCATCTGGACCAGTTCAAGAACGCCAGCGGCGTGTCGCACCGCGTGCCGTGGAAGCAGGGCATCCTGCGACTGGCGAAGGTGTTTTTCTAGCCATGAAGGGCAAGGATCCGGTCCGGGTCGAGATCCGCTGTCCCGCGTGCGGGAAGGATGCCTGGCTGTCGCGCAAGCCGCGCTACGAGGGGTTCACGAAAACCGGCGAGACGCTCTCGTGCGCGCTGTGCGGGCATGAATTCGCGTCGGAGGCGGAGGTGCCGTTCACGGACAGCCGCCGGCCCAAGGTATTTTCGGAAGACGACCGGCCGCGGCCGGTGAAGGTGTTCCGCGAGGATGAGAAGGGGCAGATGTGCCGGTACTGCGCGGAATACGTGGTGAATCCGTTCCTGCAGCGCTGCGGGCTGCATCGCTGCGAGGTGCAGGCGACGGACACGTGTCCGCATTTCCGTCCCAAGCCGCCGCCGAAGGCAGAGGCGGAGGGGCCGGGGACGGAGCCGTTCCGCCTGTAGATTGCCCGTCGATCGAGGGGCGGGTTGCGGTTGACAGGGGCGGGGCGCGGGAGGCATCATGGCGCGGTCAACCGGAGGCCGCAAGGCGGGCCGGTCAACCTGGGAGCGCATCATGGAACTACGGGTCATGGAAACCGGCGGTGGGTATTCGCACGTGCGATTGATCGGCAAGATGGACGCCACGGGGGCGCAGGAGGTCGAAGCGGCCTTTGCCGCGGCGGTGGCGGAGCCCCGGCGGTCGGCGATCGTGGACATGACGGAGGTGCCGTTCCTGTCGTCGATGGGCGTGCGGACGCTGATGTACGCGATCAAGGCGCTGCATCCGGCGGGGGCGAAGCTGGTGCTGCTGAATCCGCCGCCGGCGGTGGTGAAGGTGCTGCAGACCGCCGGGCTGGGGGGGCACGTGCCCTGTGCGGCCACGTTGGAGGAGGCGCGGGCGCTGCTGGGCGGAGAGGGCGCGCCGTGAGCTCTTCGCTCTACATGAGCAGCCCCATCAATGCGCTGCTGGAGGGCTTTTACCGCGACGACATCACGATGGACACCCTGCGGGAGAAGGGGGATTTCGGCATCGGCACGTTCAACGAGCTCGACGGGGAGATGGCGGCGCTGGACGGCCGCTTCTACCGGCTCGATCTCGACGGGAACGCCCATCCGGTGGACGGGGCCATGAAGACGCCGTTCGCGACGGTGTGCCGGTTCCAGCCGATGCTGACGGAGCGGATCGAGTCGCACCAGACGTGGGAGGCGTTCACGGCGCTGCTGAAGACGATCCTGCCTTCGGACAACATGTTCTACGCGCTGCACCTTGCGGGGCGGTTCCGGAGCGTCAAGACGCGCTCCGTGCCGCGCACCGAGAACTACCGGCCGCTGTCGGAGGCCACGGACCGCCAGAAGATCCGCGACTTTTCCGGCGTGGACGGGCACCTGATCGGCTTCTATACGCCGTCGTTCGTGCCGTCGGTCAACGTGCCCGGCTACCATTTCCATTTCCTGGACCAGGCCGAGAAGGCGGGCGGCCACCTGCTGAGCTGCGAACCGGAACGGCTGGAGATCCGCATGCAGGTGTTCTTCAGCATGGAGCTGACCCTGCCGAAGACGCTCGATTATCTCACCGCGTCGTTCACGCGCGACGCGAAGAAGGATCTGGAGAAGGCCGAGCGCTGACGGCCGCTGCCGGTTTTTCCATGGAGTGGAAAATTCGCCGGAAAATTTTCCATACTGTGGAAAATCCGGATTGATCCGTGCCAGGCCCGAATGCCGTCGAGGATGCGTTCGTTCGCTGCGGGCGGGGGGGGGGAGTTACAGGAATTTTTCGAGCCAGATGCCCAGCTTGAAGGAGAACAGGAGGAGGATGCCGACGAGGAACACGAAGAGGAGGGCAGGGTTTTTGAGGACGCGGGGGCCGTTGGTTTTGACGAGGACGGCGACGGGGAGGAGGAAGAGGAACACGGCGACGAGGGGGGAAATCAGCAGGCCGAAGAGATCCATGACGGAGGGGTTGGCGAGGGTCATGATCCACAGGCTGGCAAAGAGGGCGACCATGATGGCGGCATCGAGGCGGCGGAGAACCTGCGTGAGCGCGGCATTGATGTGGTGCTGGTCGAGAAGATGCCGCAGCTCATGGGGCCGCTCGATCCGGAAATGGCCTGGGCGGTCCGGCTGCAGCTGGAACGGCATGGCG
>CAYODC010000321.1:0-2814 GCA_964402575.1 uncultured Verrucomicrobiota bacterium | reverse complement strand
TGACCGCCGACCATGTCGATCAGATGGTCGTTCATGATCGCCCCGTCAAAGCCGATCTCGTCCAATGCGGCCAGCACATTGACCAGATTGTAATACCCGGCGTCGGGGAAGGTCTCATTGAAGCCGCCCGGAGCGGACAAAGGGGCTGTGACGTTGCGCACGTGCACCTTGAACAGCTTGTTGCGATCGCCAAGGTAACGGATGAAATCTTCCGGCGAGCACCCCATGGCCTCGCCGCCCTCAAGCCAGCAGCCAACGCACAGGCAAACCCCGATGTTGGGGCTGCCGGCAATCTCCAAGGCCCGCTTGTAGCCCTCAAACGTCCCGAATATGCAGCGCGGCACGCCGGCCATCGTGTAAACAGGCGGATCATCCGGATGGATGCCGATAAACACGCCCGCTTGCTCGGCGACCGGAAC
This sequence comes from uncultured Verrucomicrobiota bacterium, assembly GCA_964402575.1. Lineage (GTDB taxonomy): Bacteria > Verrucomicrobiota > Kiritimatiellia > CAIQIC01 > Lenti-01 > Lenti-01. The sequence continues at coordinate 2,395 of CAYODC010000321.1, read as the reverse complement.
GACTTGACGGATGAAATAGGCGTAGTTCTCCCACAGCTCCTCTTCGCTATAGACCTTGCCGTGGCTGAGCGGCCAGTCAAACGAACCAAAGATCCTGGCGTTGTTGGGCGCTTGCAGGTCAAGACCTCCGGCCGTGGCACCGCCGCGAACCGGCCGGCGCTGGCAGCCGCGCCAGATCCCGTTGCCCATGTGCGCGTAGGTCGCGTAGCAAATCCCGGCTGCGCCAAGATCTTCGATGTACTGCAAATAGCGCTCGATCATCTCGTCCCGGTTCTCCAGGCCCAGCGTGACAGCCGGCATGTTGTGCAGCTGGTTGTTCGCCAGCCGGTAGATCTTGAGCCCATGCTCAGCCAACGCGTCCCGGATCTCCCGGTAGCACGCGGCGGTATGCTCCGGAACCTGCTGATCCGAAATCATGACCCAGGTCACACCCAACTGCTGCAGGAACGAAACCCCCTGCATGTCCAGCGCGATCCGGCCATTGGCCTGGCGCACGATCGGCCCCTCCATCTTGGTCCCCACCTGGATGCCCGGTTTGGCGTTCACATACCCCGGAACGGCTTTCATGGCAATATCCATCTCGATCCTCCGTCTGTTCGTTTGCCCGTCTTGCTGCCTTTATCCCTATGTCACCCCTGGATGAAACGGGCGATGCGCGCGGCGGACGCGGCCGGATTAAGCGCTCGCACCTGTTCGGCGATTTGTCCGCTTGCCTGCTGCCATGTCATGGCCGCCGCCTCGGCAAAAACCGCCTCGTCCCAAAACGCCTCGGTCGTGCACAGGACGGTGGACGGCCAGCCCCTGGCCGCGCCGGACGGCGCGATGTTTTGCTGCTCACCGCTAATCGTGACGAACAAGCCCATTTGCAGATCGATCAGGGCTCGTTCGATGACCGGTCCCGCCAAGCCGGTCAGGCGCCGGATCTCGTGCAGGGGAACCTGGCCGTGCTCCTGGATCAGGCGGTAAATCTGACGGCTCGCCTGGCTGAAGCGCCCCGCTTGGTAGGCCGTGGCAAAGTCCATCCCGCCCCGCCGGGCCGCCAGGAAGCAGGGATACCAGTCCCTGGTGATGTAGCCGCCTTGCCTGAAAAAGAACTTGCCATAGGCGACAGCACGTTTTTCCTCCAGCAGGCCGTTTCCGGATCACCGGTGTGCCAGCGCACCGCCGTCTCCCAGCAAGGCGCTTCGTTCCAGGAGAATCCGATTACGCTATAGATGCCCGCCGCACGGCCGCCGGCCATGGAAAAGCCGGCGGTCTGCAGGGCGGATACGAAATCTTCGTAATGCCGGATGACCTTCATAACCTAGATCTGCTCTATCTCGATCGCGACTTCGCGCTTTTCGGCCGACGATCGGATGATGCCATCGAGGATGGCCTGGTTGTAGAGGATCTGGCTGGTCGGAATGGGTGCTTCCTTGCCGTTGATCACCGCGTCGACGAAGGCGCGCACCTTCTTCTCAAACAGGCTTGGCCCCGTGTTCTCCGCCAGAGGAACAGGCGTTTCGGTCGGGATACCGAACTGGTCGTGCATAAAGGAGATCTGGCCGATCGGGCCGTCCCAGGCACCGCCCCACCATTTCATGTGCGGCTGGCGCACCTTGAGTCCGGCATCCGTGCCCAGGAAAACGAAATCGCCGGTCGTGTCCATGTGCATGGCCCAGGACATGCGGAAATCCAGCACGATGTCTCCCTCAAGCCGGATGAACGCAGCCGAGAAATCGTCGACCTGGAAACGGGCGGCATCGGCATAGTATTTCGGATTGGTGCCGAAGTAATTGCTGGCATAGGCCGAGACGGTCAGCGGCTTGGGATAGCCGATCGAGTTGAGGGCAAAATCCAGCGCGTAGCAGCCGATGTCCGCCAGGGCGCCCACGCCGGCCGTCTCCTTGTTGATGAACGTACGGCCGGGAATGCCGCGGCGGCGCCCGCCGCCCGTCTGGATGTAATAGACCTTGCCCAGGGCGCCCTCGGCGATGATGCTCTTGACCTTTTGCGTGTTGACATCGTAGCGGGGCTGGAAGCCGATCGACAAGATTTTGCCGCTCGCCTTCTCGGCCCGGGTCATGGCAACCGCCTCCGCCAGCGTGATGGACATGGGCTTCTCGCACAGGACATGGCGGCCGGACGCCAGTGCGTCGATCGCGCACAAGGCGTGCGTGGCGTTGTAGGTGCAGACGCTGACCGCGTCAAGATCCATCTTGAGCAAATCCTCGTGCGATGCGAAGTCCCGGGCCTCGGTCAGGCCGAATTCGTCCAGGAAGGCACGGGCCTTGCCGGGGACGATGTCGGCGCCGCCGACGATGGTGACCTCCGGGATGGCCAGGTAGGCCCGGGCATGGGCGTGGGCAATGCCGCCCGTTCCGATGATGCCGATGCGCAATGGTTCCATAGTCGT
>CAYODC010000320.1:0-2828 GCA_964402575.1 uncultured Verrucomicrobiota bacterium | reverse complement strand
CCCCGCCAACTGCCCCACCGACTCCATCTTCTGCGCCTGCTGCAGCTGCGCCTGCAGCCGCGCCTGCTCGGCCTCGGCCCGCTTGCGCTCCGTCATGTCCGTGTGCATCCCCACCAGCACCCGCACGCGCCCCCCCTCATCCTTGGCCGCATAGGCGCGCAACAGCACCATCCGCACGCCCTGGTCCGCTCCCCGCATCTCGACCTCGCCTGTCCACGACCCGCCGCCGATGATCGCCCGGAACACCTCTTCGGCCACCGCCGGATCGACGTACAGCGGTCGAGCGTTCCCGTCCCCCACCGTCCCAAACCACCGCACGAACGCCTGGTTCTGATAGAAATGCCGCCCTTCGGGAGTGGACATCCCGATCGCGTCGGACGCATTGTCGATGGCCTCCATGAACAGGCGCAGCTTCTCCTCGCCCTCCAAACGCTCGGTGATGTCCCGCGCGGCCGCATAGATGGTCTTCCCGCGCGCCGTCGAACGCCATTCGATCTGCCGATACGTCCCATCCTTGCGGCGATATCGGTTGCAGAAATTCAACACCTCCTCCTGGTTCGCCAGCCGCGAAAGCGACGCCACCGTCGCCTCCCGGTCCTCCGGATGGACCAGGTCCATCACCGTCAGGCGCCCCAACTCCGCCATCGAATACCCCAACGCATGCTCCCATTCCTTGTTCAACCGCAGGAAATTCCCCTTCACGTCCGCGATGCACAGCAGATCCAGCGCCGAGGAGAAGAACTGGTCCAGCTCCTGCGTCGCCGCCTCCCGCGACGCGATCGCCCGCCGCAACCGGAACACCACCACGCAGATCCCCGCCGTCAACACCGTCTGGATGGCGAGCAGCAACCCGGTCCGCCGCCGCCACGGCCCCATCCACTCCTCCAGACCGATGCCCACCGACACGAACATGTCCCGCCCCGAAATCGGCATCCGGCTCCGGATCCGCACAACCCCGTCCAGCCGGCTCGGCTGGACCGCCGTCAATCCCTCCGGATGCCGCGAGATCTCCCGGACGAGCGGCTCGGGAATGGCAATCCCCAGCCCCTGCTCCCGCCCCCCCGCGATCCCGCTGTATACCACCCCCCCGTAATCGGCCAGATAGATCAGCGACTCGTCCCCCAGATTGGCCTTCCGGAACAGCATCGAGAAATGTTCTGGATTGACAGACGCCAGCAGCACCCCGGCGAAAGCCCCCTGCGCGTCCTGCAAGCGCACACTGACCGGCAGATACCATTTCCCCGTCACTCGCCCCAGGATCGGTCCGCCCACTCGCATCGACCGGTCGTCGTGGTCCCGATGGTGCTCGAAAAACGGCCGGTCTCCGCTGTAGGTCGGCGCGGTCCCCTCCTGATCGGTCACCACTACGTTCCCGGCGGCATCGATCACTGAGATCAAATTGAACAGCTCGGGCCGCGACGCGACGAACAACGCGAGAAAGGAATGCATCTCCTCGGCGCCGATCCCCGATTCCCAATTCCGCCGAAGCGAGAACAACGAGCTCTCGATCTGGGCGAACGTCACCGAGATGTGCTCCTCCAGCATCTTCGACAGCCCGTCCGTCGCGGTCGCCGCCCTCTCGTGCTCCCCTTGTCGATCCCCCCGGATCACCGCCAACGCGGCGATCCACGTGCCCAGCAGCACGAACGCGCCAAACCCCACCACCCAATTCCCGATCGATCTGCCAACGCGTGGATTCTTCACGGCCTTCTTTCCGCATCCGCCTCGTCGCTCACCCATCTCCGTCTGGAAGCGATTCCACCACGCCGCGAACCGCGAAAGCGAGGAAATAATGCCGCCGCTCCTTCGTTTTCCGCCCCCCCGGCGCCTACTTGACCAGGTAAATCAGCTTCTTGGGCTCGCCGTTGCGCTCGATGTCGATCACGACGGTGTCCAGCCGCCCCTGCACGAATTCGCCGATGAAATACTCTGCCCGGCGCTGGCTGGTCATGCGCATCGAGTTGGCCTTGCGCACCACGTCGCCGTGTTGGAACCCCACTTGCGAATAAAAATCCTTTTCGCCAAAGGTCATGTCGAGCTGGTAGCCGTCGATCCGGCCTTCCGCGTCGCGATCCGCCTTCATCGCGAGGAACAGCGCCGCCAGCCGCTCGGGATTGTCCATCATCTCCTGGTAATACTGCAGCACGGCTTCGCGCCGCACCTCCCAGCGGGTCTCGCCAATGCGATGCCCAAAGCGGTTGGTCTCCAGGATCGCCGGGGCTTCCGGCGCGGGCGCCCCGGCGGACGCCGGCCTCTCTTCATTCCCCGGCAGCGTCCCCGCGGCCAGCAGGATGGTCTCTTCACGCTCGCCGTCGGACAGCACGACATGGTCGCTCTCCACCCGCACCACCCGCACGCTCCCGACCCATTCGCCTTCCATCGCCAGATGTTGCTGGCGGTCCTGCAGGTCATCGAGGATGGCGCAGCGCGGCGCGCCCTCGGCGCGATCCTCTCCGGTCAGGACCAGGAACGCCCCGGCCAGGCGGTAGCGGGCCGAGAGCGGCCCCCGTTCGGCCACCGCTTCCGCCGGCGCCCCCGACCGGAACAGGCGCCATACCGCGGCGTCCACCGTCGGCCACCGGAACGGTTCCGGCAGCGCGGCGGCCGCGGCACCGGACGGTTGTTCCTCCCGGCCCACGCCCAGCAACCCCGCCGCCAGGTGCAACGCCAATAGCGTCGCGAGCGCTCCCAGCGCCAGCGACGCCATCTTCCATCCTGCTTTCGAGTCCATCGCCATGCGTGCGTTTCTTCTTGCCTGTTGGTTCTTGGACAGCCGGAACTCCGGGCGAATAAGCCGGATTCTGTCGCCCGCTTGCGCGGGCCCGGTC
>CAYODC010000319.1:0-2852 GCA_964402575.1 uncultured Verrucomicrobiota bacterium | reverse complement strand
CGGCGGCAACTTTCGCCAAAAGGGCTCGCCGATGAGGATGATCCCTTTGGTGCGTAGGCTCCGCGCCAGGAGTTCGATCGTGCCGGCGACTCCTCCGCCGATCCAAGTGGCCCCGACGCAGGCGGCCACATCGACTTTCTCCTCGGAGACGTAGCCCGCGGCATCGCCGTGGATGAATTGGACTCGGCCGGCGACGCCGAGTTCTTCGGCGCGCCGTTGCGCTTGCTCGGTGAACAAGGGACTCAGGTCGATGCCGGTGCCGACGACGCCGTGATCGCGCGCCCAGGTGCACAACATCTCCCCCGAACCGCTGCCGAGGTCGAGCACGCGGGCCCCCGGTTCCATACGTAGTGCCGCGCCGAGCGTGGCGAGCTTGTCGGCCGTGATCGGGTTGTGGATGCGGTGGGCGCTCTCGGTGATGTTGAATATGCGGGGAATATCCATTGTCATCATTCCTCATGGGTTTGAACAGATTCAGTTGTGGCCAAACAAACGGGCGAACCGGCCCTCGGCCGTCTCGCCCATCCCCAGCGGGTCCCCGAAGGCAACGCCGCCGGTCTTGGGTCGCACGATTGGGCTGATCCACATGCGCTGGCTGCCGTCCCGGCACTCGTAGCGGACAACCAGGGCCTCGATCTTGTCGCCCTTCTTCAGGTCCGACACGCCCATCTCGCCGTCCAAGATCTGCTTCATCGTATGGTCGTTGGGCTTCTTGGGCACGTACACCCAGGCTTCGACGACGTGGACCACCCCGAAGATGTCGTTCTGGCGGATGCCCGGCGACATGGCGCCTGCTCGCCACTAACGGACGTGGTTCTTGGTTGGGCTGTATGAGCAGCCGCTGCCAAAAGATGAGGAATTGCAATACCTGCACTTGCCCGTTCCTTGGTGCTCGTGGACCTTGTACGGGCTGTAGGAACAACCGCTGCCATAGCTGGTAGATCCACAATAGATGCACTTCTCGGGCGGGGCATCGCTGTGCCGGTGAACCTTGTTTGGACCATAGGAGCAACCGCTGCCCATGGATGAAGACCCGCAGTAGTCGCATTTTGCATAGGCGGCACCGGCCAAACACAGGGTCAGTGCCACGATGATGACCATGCCCGAGGCCTTGTTGAATCTATTCATTTTGCTCCTCCTTGTTTCACAGCATCCATCGGCGGCGGATAGTAGCACTTCACGTTGGCCTTGCCGAGGATGTCCAGCACGTAGACCAACGCCGCCTTCTGCACGCCCGGCTTCTTGCTCTCCCGGGTGCCGGCCACGTTCAGCACGCAGCCGTCCGGCTCAGGATTTCCTGAGCCAGGCGACGGTCTCCTGGACTTCCGTGTCCATGGGCTTGCCCATGTCCAGATGGCGCCACGGGCGACCGTGCTTCTTGGCGAACTCGATCGTCCGCTTGGATCCGCCCGTCGGCTTGCCGGAGGTCATGACCAGGGTGGCGTCCGAATCCACGATGTTGGCTTCCGAGCGCTTCAGGTAGTCGGCCGAGGAGTGCTCCTGCATCCCCTTGAAGGTATCGGGCAGCGGGCCCGCCTCGGTCAGCCTGCCCTTGGGTACCCAGCCGCCGTACGGGAAGTCGATCCACTGGCAGGCATCCAGGGCTCCCTGGTCCACGACCGTCTGACCGCCGCTGACTATCTTGGAGATCGTTATGTCGGCATTCTGCCGCGTTGCTCGCAACATGTCGAGTCGCAGAGGCGGAACCCTATGGCACGAAATGTTTATTTATGTTGTGTTATTTTTGTGTTATTATTTTCTAACAAATCGATTAACCCGCCCGTGGCTCTCGTTTAGAATTCGGCCGTCCATGGAAGTTCTGTGGCGCGATTTAAAAATAGGAGAATGACGATGAAAAAATTGATCGTGTTTGCAATGGCCGCGATGGTCGCGGGCGCCGCGTTTGCGGAACTTTAAAACCTCGATTTTGAAGATGGAGAAGTGGGGGAAGACTGGAATGCCGCATATTGGACTGAAGCCCCAGGTGGTGCCTGGCGCAGCCAAGACTCCAATGATCCACACTCCGGTGATTGGTTTTTTTCCATTGATTACACTCAGCCAGCAATAGACCCGGCCGTGTACCAGATAGCCTCTGGATATAGCAGCTGGGCCGGGAGCGGTCACCGCAACCGCGTGGATCGATGCGCTAGGATCAGGAACTGCCGGCAACGTCTATTTCGGCGTCAATGAGCGCAATAGCGCCGGGGAATTCCTTGTAAACCATGAGACCGGGCCGATCTCCTCCTCGCTCTATGGAGGCGGTTATGTGCAACACGGCCTGAATTTCACCGCCCATGCAAGTCTGAATCAGATCGAGGTGTATTTCAGGACGGAAGGAGTAACTTACGGTCGGTTTGACATCGATGACATCAGTGTGGACGCCACCCCCATCCCCGAGCACGCGACGATGAGCCTGCTGGGCCTCGGCGCCTTGGCGATGGTCCTCCGTCGCAAGATCCGCAAGTAATCCCCTGTTGCAGGATGAACCCAAAGAGCGGCCTTCGGGCCGCTCTTTTTTGCTGTAGATGCGCCCGTTGGGCGCGTCGGATCGGAAGGCGAACAGCCGGCCGCGCTCAGCGAGCGCAGCTACAGGGGGGGGGTGTCATGAGCGATCCAGTTGTCAACCGATGGATGGAATCCGGTGTACGGCATGAAGTTTCAGACTTACAACGATGATCTTTGATCGGTTGTTGCCCGGGGCGCTGACCCGGGGGCTGTTTGTCGTTTTGATCCGCCCGGCTCACCGCGCCGGGCTACAGCGGGGAAAACAGCCGAAAACCGCTAAAAACGGCCCGATTTAGTCGGTGCTGAAAAAGCCTGTTTTTGCTGGCGGATCGATCAGGCCGCCTGGG
>CAYODC010000318.1:0-2862 GCA_964402575.1 uncultured Verrucomicrobiota bacterium | reverse complement strand
ACCCCTCGCCAGCCGCGCCGTCATCGCCTTCATGGTCCTGCTCGTCCTCGGCGGCTTCACCGTCGGCGTCCGCCAATACCGCGCCATGAAACCCGTCGCCATCGACCACTACGCCGCCGCCGCCCGCGACGCCTTCGCCACCGGCGAAGAGAAGGAGGCCGCCAAGGAAGCCCAGCGCGTCCTCCGCCTCGCCCCCGGCCACGCCGATGCCCTCGGGATCATCGGGGACCTCCACGACCGCTACGCCGCCGCCGCCCGCGACGCCCTCGCCGCCGGGGATGCCCCCTCCGCCCTCGAAAACGCCCAGAACGCCATCAATCTCAAAGGCCGTTCCAGCCCCGCCATCTCCCTGCTGGCCGAGGCCAAGACCCTCGAAAAAGCCCAGAAGCAAAGCGCCGAGTAACAGGAGTTCCCCCCATGACCACCGCCCATGATGCCCACGCCCCCATCCCCCGCCAGCTCTGGATCAAGGATCGCTGCCTCGCCGTTGAAACCCAGTTCCGCCAGCGCACCGGCCGCGCCGCCTTCGCGGGCCGCATCCTCCCCCTGATCGCCGTCCTGGCCCTCGTCTATCTCAACGGACTCCGCGCCTCCCCGCTCCTCCCCGGCGGGATCGCCGCCCTGGTCGCGATCGCGGCCTTCTACTTCACCCTCCTCGCCCTCTCCCACCGGTTCCACGACCTCGGCCAGAGCGGCGCCAACCTCCTCCAGGTCATCCTCCCCGTCTTCATCTGGCTCTGGGTGGGCGGCGACCTCATGGACAAGCTGCCCACCCGCATCTGGATCGCCACCGCCGTCGTCCTCGCCGCCTGGCCGGTCTTCGTGCTCCTGCGCCTTCTGTTCCAGAAAAGCGCCGGCCCCGCCCCCGGCCGATCCTAGATCCCCGCCAGCAGCGCCTGCAATTCCTGAATAACCGGCCGGGCCCGCAAGCGCTCGACGCGCGCCTGCTGGGAAGTCCGCACCTCGCCCCGCAGCACCGGATCCGTCAGCATCCGGTTCATCAGGCCCGCCAGTTCCCCGGGACTGGCCTCGTCATACATCACCCCCGCGCCATCCATCGCCTCGGGCACGCCTCCCGTCCGCCGCGCCAGCACCGGAACCCCCTTGACCATCGCCTCGACCACCGGCAGGCAGTAGCCCTCGTGGCGGCTCGTGGTCACGAACAGATCCGCCACCTCGTAGAACGCCGCCAACCCGGCCGGCGACGCATACCGCACGAAACTCACCGGCATCAGGTCCAGCTCCGCGGCATACATCCGCAGCATCGCGAAATAGCGCGGACAGCTCCGCTCCGACCCCACCAGAATCAACTCGCTCCGCCGCTCGATTCCCGTGTGGTACCACGCAAAGGCCTCGATCAGTTCCTCCACGCATTTGTTCGGCGCCATCCGCCCGACAAACAGAATCTTCTTCGACGCCGAAGCCCGTTCCCGCCGCACCACGGGATCCGCAGGCCCCTCGAACGCACTGGCCGAAAACAACAGCGGCAGCACCTTCACGTTCCGCACGCCCAGCGCGCGGATTTCTTCCGCATTGAATGCCGAATCCGCCCAGACCGCATCCGCCAGCCCCGCCACCTCCCCCAGTTCCCCGCGCGCCCCGTCCAGCTGCCGCGCCACATCCGGATCAAACGCCCGGAAAAACGAGGACGGCGTGATGTTATGGTAAATCACCGCCTTCCGCGCCGCCGTCCGCCGGAACATCTCCGTCGCCGGGCTCTGGATGGAAAAATGATAGATCAGCAGCTCCGAAGACGACGCCCGGTACTCCTCCGCCGGACGCACCTGCTCCCGGCAGCCCGGTGCCGTCCGGTCCGCCGGAACATAGATCTCCGACGCCAGCCCCATGGCGCGGCACGCCTCGCGGATCGCCACGGCTTCCAGCGAAATCGCATCGCCCGCGGCAAATCCCGCGGTCAGTTGGTGGACCGCCGTGAAGGTCATGGCGCCGCCCCCGCCTGCCGCTCCCGCTCCAGCCGTTCCACCCGCCCCCGAAGGTCGGCGATCTCCCGCGCAAACTCGTCCTGCTGGAATTCCGCCAGATGGATCGCCAGCTCGTTGATCAGGTTCTGCTGGTGCGCGATCCGCTCATGCTGATAGCGAAGCAGCTTCCAAAGCCCCTGCTTGACCGCGGCCCACGCCCAACCGCATCCCCCCGCCCGCCGGGCAATGGGAAAGTCCCCGGTCCGGACTCCGTGCCGGATGCGCAGCAGTTCGAGATATTTCGCGAGATACGCCCCGGGATCCGCCGCGTCTTTCAACCGCAACGCCGAATGCCCCGGCGACAGCGTCCCGACGGAAACGGATGCCGCCAAGCGCTGGGCTTCCGCCACGATCTCCCGCGCAAGATCGCCGCTCCGGTCCTTTCCCGCCACGGTCAGTTGCACGCCCGCCCCGCTCAGTTGCCCAGGGCTTCCATGCGGGCCTTGACCGCGCCCAGTTCGGCTTCGGCATCGCCCAGCAACTCCGCGAAGATCTCCGCCATCGGCTGGATCTTGTCCACCAGCCCCACGCTCTGCCCGGCCATGCACGAACCGCGGTCCACGTCGCCCTCCACCGCCGCCTTGCGCAACCCGCCCATCCAGAAGCTCTCCACCTTGTACTGCGCCTCCGCGTGGCCAAGGGTCCCGGCATTCATCTGCTGCAAAAGCTCCAGCTGCAGCCGCCCGAATTCCTCGGTCGATTTGTTCTTCAGCGCCCGCACCGCCACGATCGGCAGGCGCTTGTCGTACTCGGGCGTGCTCATCGCCTCGCGCGCGCGGGCCTTCACGAACCGCTCCTTCAGCTTCGGATGCGCATTGCACTCCGCGCTCATCACGAACCGCGTGCCCATCTGCACCCCCGCCGCGCCCATCAGCAGCAT
>CAYODC010000317.1:0-2869 GCA_964402575.1 uncultured Verrucomicrobiota bacterium | reverse complement strand
AACCTCGGCGATCAACCCCGTACCCTCTCCCGCGCACCCCACCTGCTCGCAGGCGAAATCCTCTACGGCGCCCTCGATCCCGATGGCACCCTCCCCCCCTTCTCCGCCCTGGTCGTTCGGCTCTCCTGACGCCCCCGGCATCCCCCCGCTTCCTGCCGGATTCCATTTCCCGAAACTCTCTTTTTTCTGCTCCCTTCCATTTGCATTTCCCCCATCTTGGGGTAGCCTACAGGTGGAGCTCGCCGGAAGAGGTTGGGATGGCCAGCTGCCCGAGGATGAGAAGGAAGCGATGGGCTGGTCTCCGGTGAGCTCCCAATGTTTTCCAACGGAATGAAAAAGCGATCGCGGCAACCGCCGCGATCGCTTCTGGTTTCCGGCGCCGGATCCGCGCCCTGTCCAGGCTACTTGGCCGCGCGATTCACCACCGCCGCGCCAATGCCCTTGTCATCCAGGTCAATCAGCTCCCGGGCCGCCAGTTCGGCCGCCTTGTAGTTGGCCTCGCGCGTGCTCGCCCCCAGATGCGGGACCATGATGTCGGCAATGTCCGCCACGCTCTTGGGCCCTTCCTCGTCCTTGGCATACACGTCGTTCAGGAACCGGATCTTCTTCTCCGCCTTGATCGCCCGCAGGTCGCCTTCGTGGATGATTCCCGCCCGCGCGCAGTTGACCAGCGTGGCCCCTTCCTTCATCTGCCCCAGCAGCTCGCGGTTGACCAACCCCTTTGTCTGCGCGTTCTCGGGCAGGTGCAGCGTCACGTAGTCCGACTGCGCAAACAACTCGGCCAGCGACACCGCCCGGATGCCCATCGACTGCGCCTGCTCGGCCGTCACATACGGATCGTAGCCCAGCAGCTTCACATCGAACCCGGACAAACGCCTCGCCACCAGCTTGCCAATGTAGCCCAGACCCACGATCCCCACGGTCTTGCCCGTCACTTCGCTGCCCATGAACGCCGTCTTCTCCCACTTGCCTGCGCGGCACGAAGCGTCCGCCGGAATCAGCCGGCGCGCATCCGCCAGCATCAGGGCCACCACCTCTTCGGCCACGCCGTTGGAGTTCGCCCCCGGCGTGTTCATCACGTCCACGCCTTTCGCGCGGGCATGGGCGATGTCGATCGTGTTGTAGCCCGCCCCCGCCCGGACCACCACCTTCAAGTTGGGCGCCGCATCGATGATCTCCGCCGTCACCTTCTCGCTACGCACGATCAGCGCATGCAAATCGGGATTCTCCTTGGCAAACTGGAGAATGTCCGCCTTCGGAATCTGCACCACCGTATAGCCCCCGTGGGCCTCCAGGATCTCCTTGGCCACGGAATCCAGCGCGGTCGGAATCAATACCTTCTTCATCTCGGTCCCTTTCTTCAGGTTTTCTTGACTTGGAATCCCCGCACTTTATCCCTCCCGCCGAACCCGTGCAAGCCCCGACCCGCCCCCCCCCAGAGCAAACGCATCAAAACTTCCCCAAAACACCCCAAAGCCAACGGCCTTGTATCGCAAAAGTCGCAAGCGACGGGCATGTTCGCAAGCGTCACAGGACGATTCTGGGACATGGCGCCTGTTTTTGAATCCCGAAATTTGCTTTTCCATACCTTTCGAGAAAACCCGACGCAAGGACGGCCCCATTCTGCCTGTTCGGATCAGCGTTTGCGTTCCTTTCGCGTCTTTGGCGACTCTTGCGATAAATGGATCGAAGGATTGAGATGCGGTTGCCCTGCCCCCCCCGCCGCCTCTTTTTTCTGGCCTGCCTCCCCGCCCTGCGGCATCATCCGGCAATCATGCGCCCGGACCATCTGAAAATCTCCGCCTGCGTCACCGCCGGCAACGAGGAAGCCAAGATCGCCGCCTGTCTCGCCAGCCTCACCTGGTGCGACGAAGTCATCGTGGTCGATTCCTTCAGCCAAGACAAAACCCTCGAAATCTCTCAGCAATACACCGCCCACGTCTACCAGCACGCCTGGGAAGGCTACATCGCCCAGAAAAACTACATCCGCTCCCTCGCCCACTATCCCTGGATCCTGTTCGTGGACGCCGACGAAGTGGTCTCCAAGGCCCTGCGCGACGAAATCGAGACCGAATTCCAGCGCGGCCCCGGCGACGTGGCCGGCTACAGCTTCCCGCGCATGGTCCATTACCTCGGCAAATGGATCCGCCACGGCGAGTGGTACCCCGACATCAAGCTCCGCCTCTTCCGCAAGGACCTCGGCCGCAGCGAAGGCCAGGAACCCCACGACCGCGTCAGCGTCGACGGCCCCGTCAAAACCCTCCGCGCCCCCCTCTACCACTTCACCTACGACGACCTCTCCGACCACATCCACACCCTCAACCGCTTCTCCTCCATCTCCGCCAACGAAAAATTCACCCGCGGCGAAAAATTCCGCTGGCGCGACCTCTTCTTCCGCCCCCCCTTCCGCTTCTTCAAGGCCTATTTCCTCAAGCACGGCTTCCTCGACGGCCGCCAGGGCTTCATCATCGCCATCATGTCGTCCTTCGGCGTCTTCATCAAATATGCCAAGCTCCTGGAACTGTGGATCCAGCACCGCCGCCCGCGGGAAGGAACCGCCCGGCATGACCGCTAGCCCCTGGCAAACCCGCGGCCCCTGGCGCTTCCAAACCGCCCCCGGCCGCCACCGCGTCGACCGCATCCCCCTCCCCTGCGGCGCCGAAACCCTCGATGCCGTCGTGAAAACCTACGGCCTCCAGCCCGCCTGGCGCGACCGCCTCGCCCTCCAGAACGGCTCCAAGGCCGAACGCGCCTTCCGCACCGCCCTCGCTCTCCGCACCGCCGGCGTCGGCACCCCCGCCCCCCTCGCCGTCGTCGAACGCTGGGAAGGCCCCCGCCTCCGCGAGTCGCGCCTCCTCACCGCCTTCGT
>CAYODC010000316.1:1482-2881 GCA_964402575.1 uncultured Verrucomicrobiota bacterium | reverse complement strand
CGTTCTTCTCCGTGCGCGGCGGATAGTGCCGGCTCCAATGCTGCCGCATCCGGTATTGTTGCGGCACCTTCCCCTTCTCCGACCGCCGCCCCTTCGGCACCCACCCCCCATACGGAAACTTCTTCTGCACGCATGCCGCCAGCGCCCCCTGGTCCGCCCCCGTCTGCCCCCCCGACACGATCTTCTTCAGGTTCATCCCGTCATCCCGCCTGACCGACTGAAGAGTTCCCCTGCGTTCGGAATAATGATCGGATCGCTTCTGCCAACGCCGGATGCACCTCGTATCCTTCGCACAAATGATTCAATATGGCCTCCGCCGATTCCGGCGTCCGCTCGTAACCCTGCACGAACACCGGCAGCTTCTCCGCCAGCGCCGGCTGCCGCCGCTCCACCCGCCGCTCGAGCGAATAGGGATCCCTCCCTGCCCCGCCCGCCTTCCCTTTCCAATCCTCCAGATCGATCACCCGGTCCACGGCATACTGCTGCACAAACCGCGCCGCCGAAAGCTTCTCCCCCCGCCGAAACCGGCACAGCCCCACGTACAAATTGGTCAGCGCCTCCCCCAACATCCAGTCCGCCGAACCCGCCCCCGCCGGGCGCGGCCCGTTCACCGGCTCCGCGATCGACTCCTCCACGTCCGCCCGCTTCCACACCACCCGCCCCGACGCAAATGGAATGCTCCGCAACTCCGCCCGCTCAAACACCGCAAATTCGCAAAAAATCCCGTCCGCGAACAGCGCCTTATATCCGTCCCCCGTGTTGCGAAAGGCATACGCCAGCGGCGCCACCCCGCCCAACCAGTCCAGTTGGTCGACATAGCGCGCCTTGAAGCCATCCCCGACGATCACAAAGAAATCCAGATCCGAAAAATCGTCCAGCCGCTCCAGCTCCCGTCCCACCGATCCCAGCCCGATCACCGCCAGCCCGTGCCCGGACCGCTCCACCGCGCGCCCGATCGCTTCCAACCGCCCCAGCAACTGTTCCTTCCGGCTCATTCCCTGCCATCCCTTCCGGCCATGCCCGCCATGTCTTCAAGCCCCGATGCTAGGCTACCCCCACGATCCCCGTCAATGCGGCGGCTGGAGGCTTCCCCCATTGCGTCTTCGCGTCTTGGCGTGAATCCGGTGGTTCTCTCCCCCCCGGTCACGAATGGAAGAACAGCGGACTGAACACGATCCACAGGGCGACGATGATCGCCCCCAGCAGGATGCTCAGCCCCGCGTTGAATCGGTCCCCCGTGTCCAGCTTCACGGTCTCCTTCGCGTCCGCCGCGAAAACGTTCATCTTCTCCGGCGCCGGCGGCCGCGTCAGATAGCTGACCTCCACGAACACCCCCGCCGACACCCCGAACAGCAGCACCGCGAAATGCAGGAAGTTGATCGTCGCAAAATACACCAGC
>CAYODC010000316.1:894-1472 GCA_964402575.1 uncultured Verrucomicrobiota bacterium | reverse complement strand
GAAACCAAGCCTAAATCCGCGGTTGATTGGGTTTTCCAGCCCATCTCCGCCACGAACCGGAACGCCCCCAGCGCGAATCCCGTCAGCAGCGCCGCCAGCGCCCCCGCCCCGTTCAGCCGCCGCCACAGCAGCCCCAGCAAAAACACCACCGCGATCGGCGGCGAAATGTACGCCTGCACCGACTGCAAATAGACATACAACTGGTTGCTCATCTTCCCGATGAACGGCAGCCACAGCACCCCGATCACCACCACCCCGATCGTCGCCACCTGCCCCGCCCGCACCAGCTCCTTCTCCGGCGCCCCCGGCCGAAATCCATCACCACCAGCGTCGAACTGCTGTTGAACACGCTCGACAGCGAACTCATCAGCGCCGCCAGCAGCGCCGCCACCACCAGCCCCTTCACCCCCGACGGCAGCAGCCGGTCCACCAAAGTCGCATACATCTCGTCCGGCGCCACCCCCCGGAACAGCACCGCCCCCGCCAACCCCGGCAGCACCAGGATGAACACCGGCAGGATCTTCAGGAATCCCGCAAACACCGTCGCCGACCGCGCGCTTTTCAGCCCGTCCGCCGCC
>CAYODC010000316.1:587-883 GCA_964402575.1 uncultured Verrucomicrobiota bacterium | reverse complement strand
TGCACGATCATCTGGTCCGTGCACCAGTACCACACCCCCAAAATCGGCGCCCCGAACAAAATGCCCGTCCACGGAAAATCCGCATCCTGCACGCCCTTCCACACCGAGAAGAACGACGGCGGCAACTGCGCCGTCAGGCCCGCAAACCCGCCGATCTCCGGCTGCTGCAGGGCCAGCACCGTCAGCACCACCCCGCCCCCGATCAGGATGATGCACTGCAGGAAGTCCGTGTAGATCACCGCCCGCAGCCCCCCGAACACGGTATACACCCCCGTCGCCGCCAGCAGCACCACCAC
>CAYODC010000316.1:0-569 GCA_964402575.1 uncultured Verrucomicrobiota bacterium | reverse complement strand
GATCGTCCGCAGCACCAGCGCCCCCGCGTACACCGCCACGCTCACCTTCGTGAACACATACGCGATCAGCGACACCGCCGACAGGTAGTTCCGGCATCCCCGGTTGTAGCGCCGCTCCAAAAACTCCGGCATCGTGAACACCCCCGTCCGCAGGTAGAACGGCACGAAAAACCACCCCAGGATCAGCAGGATGAAGCACGCCAGCCACTCGAACTGCCCCACCGCCAGCCCGCTCGCCGCCCCGCTCCCCGCCAGCCCGATGAAATGCTCCGCCGAAATGTTCGACGCGAACAGGCTCGCCCCGATCGCCATCCACCCGATGCTCCCCCCCCCCAGGAAATACGACTTTGCATCCGTCTGGCTCTTCCGGCTCGACCACCATCCGATCAGGAACACCAGCCCGAAATAGATCCCCACAACGACTACATCCAGAACCGACAGCTTGCCCAGCATGGTGCGCCTCCTTGAACAGTCCCAACCAGGTCCATCCTGATCCATTTCCTTCCCCGTGGCAAGTTCCCCGCTGGATGCCCGCCGTGTTAGGGCGCATCCCCGTTTCACTGACCTGG
>CAYODC010000315.1:0-2883 GCA_964402575.1 uncultured Verrucomicrobiota bacterium | reverse complement strand
AGAAGTTCTCGCAGACGTAGGTGACGATCTTGGGCGTGTTGGTGAAGCGCAGGAGGGAGACCTTGTCCTCCTGGCCGTTGCGGGTGAACTGGGCGAGGGCGGCGGTGTAGGAGATGCGCTGGCGGTGGATGGGGCGGTCGCCGGCGACCAGTTCGAGCATGTAGGCCTGGAGGGCATCGGCCTGGGCGGGAGAGAGGCCGCGGACGCCGTCGACTTCGAATTCGCAATAGAGGCCGGGGCCCAGGGCGTGTTCGACGGAGAAGCGGGCGGACGGATGCAGATCCTTCACGGCCTTGGCGAGGAGGAAGGACAGGGAGCGGACGTAGATTTGCATGCCGCCGGACGAGGCCATGGTGACGAAGCGCACGGTGGAATCGATGTCGAGGGTGTAGCCGAAGGTGACCAGCTCGTTGTTGACGAGGGCGCCGAGATAGGGGAGGCCGGAGACGGGGTCGAACGGTTCGTGAAGCAGTTCGCCGACCAGGGTTTGGGAGGGGCAAGTGATTTTCTGGCCGGACTCGAGCGTGATCACGATGGTTTTGTTCATAATATTTCCACCATGCCATGCCTGCGTGGGGAGAAGAAAGTCAAAAAGCATCCGGGGGCGAATGCGGTTTGAGAATGCGGCGGAAATGTGGTTGAGTAGGGGACAAGCCATGAACGGAACCCTTCCCAGACCGGAGCCCAAGGCGTTTTTGGACGTCCGCTACGACCATTACCGGCTGGGGGACGGGGCGGACCTGTACGTGACCGACCACGGCCGGCCATTTCTGGCGCATCTGGTGCCCGAGAGCTGGTTCGAGCGGGATTGGTTCCAGAAAAGCCGGCAGAAGCTGTGCGGGACGAGCACGGTTTACAAAGTACGGACCAAGCCGGTGGAGGGGGTCAGCAAGGACCTGGTGGTCAAGTGGTGCCGGGTTGGCGAAGAGGTGCCGATGGACACCTATACGCTGAACAAGTTCATCGAAGCGGAATTCAATTCGCCGTACGAGGAATTCTCGCTGGTGATGGAGATGCGGCGGAGGGCGCCGCGGGGAACGATCCGCACGCACAAGCCCCTGGCGATCTACGTGCCCGCCAAGCGCCTGGAGCTATGGCAGACGGGGCGTTCGCTGACGAAGATGGCCCAGAAGAAGGCCCGGTGCCGCGACGTCGAGCTGGACATCTGCCGGCAGTACATTTTGATCTACGAATGGATCAAGGGGGTGGCCAGCACGGAGCCGGCGGCGGCGATCGCGGCGCGTTCCTGCGGCCAGATGGATGCCGCCGGCTTTGCCCGCGACATGCTGCACCGGTCGATATCCGACATGTGGCAGGCGGGGTTCCGGGTGCTGGACGTCAAGCCGGAGCACGTGATTGTCCGGCCGAAGAAAGGGGGGGGGCTGTTGAAGGACCGGAAGGGCCGGACGGCCTACGCGCTGGTGGATTTCGAGTTGCTGGCGCGCACGCCGCGCTATGACGAAGAGGTCAAGCGGTTCCGTCGCCAGGCCTATCTGGAGCGCCAGCGGGATCGTTTTGCGCCCCTGTTGCGGCCTGATTCCTTTCCCGTCCATCTTCATCCGGTCCGCATTCTGGGCGTGGATTACGTCCATGGGGAGTGTGAAAGCACCCACGGCAAGCTCTGGGTGGTGGGGCACGATCCGGATTTGTTCGATTATTTCCAGCCGGAGCGGTGGCGGCGGACGCCGCGGGAGAGCCTGTCGGACACCGCCCAGGTCTACCACACGAAGACCAAGGATGAGATCCAGCTGGTGTGGAAGGTAGCGCATGTCGGGGACATTCCCGACGAAAGCGAGACCACGCCGGCATTGGCGGCGCATGGCTACAACAGTCCATTCGAGGAGTTCGCCTATGCCCTGCAGCTCGGGGCGGCGGGCGTGCCGACCACCTATCCCCGCGCGATCTACATGCTGGGGCATCAATCCACGCTACCGCCGGACAGCCTGGACCAGCGCCGATACGAGAGCCATGGGGACCTGCGGATGCCCAACGGCGATCCGTTGCTGCAGCGGGAGCGCAACTACATTCTGATCTGGGGATATTGGAACGGACTGGATGAAGTTCTGGCCCAGGACGATCGCCGGCTGCCGCATTGCCGGGGAATCAATGCGGTCGAGGCGCGGCAGCGGGGATTGATCGATGACCGAGGGTTGGACGCCCTCTTGGAGAAGATGGCCCGGATGCTGGCGGGAGCGGGATTTGAAAGCACGTTTTTACGGGGCACGCATTTTTTGCTGACGTTGACGGGAGACGGGCAACTGCAGCGGGATCCCGACGGGACGCCGTCGGTGCGGCTCTGCAATTTCGAGGCCCTGCGCAAGCTGGGATAGGGGTGTCCGGGACGGGGGGGGGCGGGAGCAAAGAAAAGGCCCGGCGGCCATGGCCGCCGGGCCGGAGGGGGGCCGGATCCTACTGGGCGGGGATGGTGATGCGGAAGAACAGGTTGGAGTTGGTGGCGGCGCCGCTGAGGGGCAAGGAGCCGCTGGTACTCTGGTTGGTGCCGAGGACGCTCCAGTCCCAGTCACTGCCGACCACCTGGCGGGCGGTGTGGATGACATAGGCCCGCGGTGCGGCGGAATCCTTGTTCACGACCAAGTTCAGGTCGGAGCCGGAGATGGTCAGGTATTGGAGTTGGAGATACGAGGCGTCATCGGTGGGATCCGTGTCGGCCCAGTATTCCTGTTCGTTGGGAAAGCCGTCGTTGTCGAAGTCGTCGGAGAGGCCGCCGTTGGGGCCGTTGGGATCGAAGCCGGAGGTGGCGTAGGCGGCGGCCCAGTCTTCGTAGGGGGTTTCCTGCTGCGGGACGACGGTGATGGTGATGAGCTCCTCGTCGAAGCCATCGATGCCGGTGGCGGTGAAGAGGAAGGTATGCACGCCGGTCTC
>CAYODC010000314.1:0-2891 GCA_964402575.1 uncultured Verrucomicrobiota bacterium | reverse complement strand
CGCCTCGCCAAGCGCGGCGGCACCGCCGGCATCCGCGCGATCTTCTCCACCGAGCTCCCCGCCGACCCCCTTGAACCCGTCGCGCCCGCCGCCGATTTCTACGTCCGCGGGCGCCTGCGCCCCCCCCTGGGCAGCCTGCATTGCGTCACCGCCGCCGCCGGCCTCCTCGCCGCCCGCGAAGCCCTCCGCCACCTCTTGGAAACCCCATGCCCCCCGCTGGCTTGAGCGCGCCCCGAAAGTTTTTACGTCGCATGGAAAATCCGTCCAAAGTTTTTACGTCGTACGTAAAATTCACCCAAAGTTTTTACGTCGTACGTAAAAACCGCCGGAGCCCCTCGCCATGATCGCCCGCGACCAACGCACCGTCGCCGGTTCCGGCGAGCGCCTCGACCGGCAGCTTCTGCGCCTCTATCCCTGGCTGGACCGGACCCTCGTCGAAGACCTGATCGCCGGCGGCCACGTCGCCCGCAACGGCCGCCCCGCCAAGAAAGGCGCCAAGCTCGCCGCCGGCGACGTCCTCGTCTGCCGCGACGTGCCCGAACCCGCCGATCTCCGCCTCCAGCCCAATCCCGATTTGCCGCTGCGGGTCGTGTACGAAGACGAGTTCGTCCTCGCCCTCGACAAACCCGCCGGCCAGCCCACGCATCCGCTGCGCTTCGCCGAAACCGACACCCTCGCCAACGCCCTCGTCGCGCGCCATCCCGCGCTGGCCGGCATCGGCGACGACCGCCTCTTCCCGGCGCTGCTCCACCGCCTCGACACGCAGACGTCCGGCCTCGTGCTCGCCGCCAAGACCGCCGCCGCCTATGCCGAACTCCGCGCGCAGTTCCGCCGGTTCACCGTCCAGAAGCATTATGCGGCCCTCGTCCATGGCTGCGTCGACCAACCCGGCGCGCTCGCTGCGCCGCTCACCCACCAGACGCGCAGCCCCTGCAAGATGGCCGTCGTGC
Organism: uncultured Verrucomicrobiota bacterium; assembly: GCA_964402575.1. GTDB lineage: Bacteria > Verrucomicrobiota > Kiritimatiellia > CAIQIC01 > Lenti-01 > Lenti-01. Next base: position 1,941 of record CAYODC010000314.1, on the reverse strand, counting down.
GCAATCCCGACAAAGTGGCGCCCCGCGATTGCTTCGCCGCCAAGACCGCTTGGCTCCCGCTCGAAACGGGCCCGGAATTCTCGTTGCTCGACGTCACGATCTACACCGGCGTCACCCACCAGATCCGCTGCCACCTCGCCGCCGCCGGCCACCCCATCGTGGGCGACGCGCTTTACGGCTCGCCGCTGGCGGCTCCCCGCCACTGGCTCCACGCCGCCCGCCTCATCGCCACCCACCCCGCCACCGCCAAACCTCTCACCCTCTCCTGCCCCCTCCCCCCCGACTGGCCCCCCACCATCCCCACTTGACCATTGGTTATTGATCATTGAACATTGGATATTGAAGATTCGAAGTCAATGAAACGGGGATGCGCCCGACGCCGACCCCTCCCCAACGCCTTCACCGAATAGGACGCCATCATGGCCGCCACGGTGCTGAACAGCCCGCAGGCCGTCCAAATGAGCGTGGCCGTGGTCCGCGCCTTCGTGAAACTGCGCCGCATGGCCGCAAGATCACCGCCATGGAAAACAAATCCGACGCCCAATTCCGCGACGTCTTCCAAGCCATCCTCCAACTCATGACCCCGCCCGTGGTTGGCACAATGCCCCTCGCCGCTGACGCGTCTGATGAGCTTGTTGCGCATCTCTTTCTTTCGAAAATCCTCTTTCAAGGAGGGGAATTTCGAAATCCGTTGCTTTGAACCATTTTCGTGCCATTCGTGACTTTCGTGGTTATGCCTCGGCCTTTCCTCTGCTACGATGCCCCCCATCCCCACTTGAAAATTGACCATTGGATATTGAACAACCGAAATCGCCTCCCGCCGCCGCTAAAAAGGCCGGGCTCAGCACCAAGCAAGTGTGAGCCATTCCCGGGTGAGGTCTGGAAACGCTCTATAGCCAATGCCTCAACCCTGTGGTAGTTTCCAGTCATGAACGCATTCACTGCCGTCATCGAACGATGCCCCGAGACAAAGCTCTATGTGGGCTATGTCCCCGGTTTCCCCGGCGCGCACTCCCAAGGCGAAACCCTTGAAGAACTGCGCGACAATCTCCGGGAAGTCATCCAGATGCTGCTGGAAGATGGCGAGCCCGTGCTGGAAGCCGAGTTCGTCGGCACCCAAGCCGTCACGGTCTAGTCCGCCATGGGCTCTTTGCCTGTCTTGAAACCCAAAGAAGCCGCCCGCATTCTGGAACATCTTGGCTTCGTCCAGGTCCGCCAACGAGGTTCGCATCGCCAATTCCGACACCCCGACGGCCGCCAAACAACTGTGCCGGATCACGGCTCGCGCGACCTCTCCCCCATCCTGTTGCGCCAGATCATCAAGGACATCGGCCTCACGCCGGACGAGTTCCTGGGCCATCGCTGATAACAGCTCAACAACAGCGACTGTTTTACCTTTTCTGGAACGAATCCACTCAACATAAAGCGGGAGGCAACGGACACAGCCGCCCGGCTCGGCAGGGATGCCTCGCCCTACCATAAAGCCATAGGATTCAGGCCCTGGGTAGGGCGAACCCTCCGGGTGAGCCGGGGTGATGAAGTCGTCATCCGAGCAGCATCATTATTGATAAGGTCTGACGCGCGGCCAACGCCGCAAATATATGCCCTACGCCTTCACCGAACAGGACGCCATCATGGCGGCCATGGTGCTGAACAGCCCGCAGGCCGTCCAAATGAGCGTGACCGTGGTCCGCGCCTTCGTGAAACTGCGCCACATGTCCGCAAGATCGCCGCCATGGAAAACAAGTCCGACGCCCAGTTCCGCGATGTCTTCCAAGCCATCCTCCAACTCATGACCCCGCCCGTGGTTGGCACAACGCCCCTCGCCGCTGACGCGTCTGATGAGCTTGTTGCGCATCTCTTTCTTTCGAAAATCCTCTTTCAAGGGTAAGCGTCCGGCCGAGCACCGCCTATTCTGAGACGGCGAAGTGATGCAGAGTC
>CAYODC010000313.1:0-2892 GCA_964402575.1 uncultured Verrucomicrobiota bacterium | reverse complement strand
ACACATCATATAATGATGTCCACAGCCGAACAGAACTACAGATCGCAGATAGTGAGCGGATTCTGTTTGATGCAATTGAAAATGCCATTCTTGGCCATGCCGAGATTCATTCTGAATGGTGGCAGAACAACCGCGAACGCCTATGTTTCAATCAGGAAGGGGCTTTGTCATACTTTGCCATTCTTGCTTGCACGAAATTCCCGCAACCCAATCTTTCCATGATTGGCCGTTTGTTGTGCGATAAAGAGTTACTCGAATCCATGCTTTCTTTTGAATTGGGCTCACTATGCCATAATGCCTTCATTTATCTTGATGAACACATCCAAGATGCCGTGATGGCGATAATTAATTCCCTCGGAGACGAAGCGGCTACCGAGAATAAACCGGATTACTGGATAATTAAGCCGCGAGCTGATTATATTTCCACCATCCCATGCCATCTACGCTCAGAAGACTCCCAAGCAATACTTGATAAATTCATATGTTCCTATGGGACGCTCGACAGACAGCCATGTATTGGCATGCGTGGGGGAGTTGTTGCGCCCCCATTTTCTTATCAGGTGTTTCTCAATGCCAATGATGGCGGTGCAATTCAGTTATTAGAACACTATGCCGAACACAGTCGAGATCCGGATGACTTTCTTATCGGTGGACAAGAAGAGGTGGGCCACCAGTTGCGCGAGGCAGCATCACGAAGCCCATCACGATTCTTGAATTTACTGGCAACACATTGGCCACATATTTCCGCGTGTTTTCGTGACGATATTATGGGCGGAATTGCACACTATCTATCATATCGCTACGGCAATTTATTGGCAGACAAGACTTGGAAAGCAATCGAAGAGCCTGATGCGTCTGCTTTGGCGAACCATATCCTTAATGAGTTAGAAAGTCATTATACATATTGGCAGCTTAACCGTTCTGCGTCCAATGCACTAGAAGCATGCGCACATGTCATTCAAGACACTGCAAATGCCGCGCGGCTCGTGTTCCTTGCAATCGATTTTATGAGGTACAAGGAAAGGCCATATACGAACGGAACCAAAGAAAGACTGCGCGGCGAGGGCATCAACATGGTGACGGGACATATCGCAGAATCTCTGATGGTTCTTGCAAATGTATTACACGAACACGACATCCCTTTGCCAGAACTCTTGCCCCCTACCCTCCGCCGATTCGCCAGCCATGATCATCCCGCAATTCGTGCTCTGATTTTGGAGCGTTTGCCTTACTTGCAAAACCGGAATCCCGAATTGGGCTGGGATATATTTCGCCGTGCGATGCAAGAGTCACAAGGGCTTTGGCGGTCGGCTGAGAGATGCCTATATTGCGCATATCATAATCATTTTGAGAAAGTGGCGCCCCTGCTCGACCGTATCTACTGCGAAGGCACCAAGGAAGACATGGAAACATGGGGCCGCATTTCAGCTTTGTCCGTTCTATCCGGACATATAGACTTACCCACACTTATTGGAAAAATGAATGACCTGGACACGACCGAAGCGTGGCAAGGCGCCATGAGTGTCTGGACCAACATTGGAAATATCAGGCAAGATAAAACACTTTGCTTTTCAGGCATTGAGGCGGGGCTTAATGCCGACATCTCACATGCGAAGGTTTCCGTTCGGCATGTGGAAAACATCTTCCACGAAATCACGCCACCCGTCTTTGTCCCACCTGATTTAGTGCATCTGTGTTTTAGTGTGCTCGGAAACGACAGCGAGGGCAATAAGCACCGTTTGTTTGGTTTTGACAAATGGCTTAATGCGGTTTCAGAACGCGACCCAGAAATGGCCTTAGCGATCACAGAAATATACCTGGACTATGTCAGGCGGGCCAAACCCTACTTCTCCGATTATGAAAACCAATTTGTCCAGCTCGTAACCCGGCTTTTCGCAGAAGCCGAGGAACGGGAAGAATCCGACAACGGTGAAATGCTTAGACGCGTGGTTGCCGTGCAAGATGTGTTGTTATCTTTGGGCATAACTTCCATCGATGCCTGGTTGAAATCGGCTGAAAGGCCATGAAATGTGGAAACAGTCCATTCGTGGTCCAAAACAGCCCGATTTCGCATTTATTATCCTTTCCGTTGCGCTCCCCCCCCCCTTGGCGGCCTTGGCGTTCGTGGCGAGATCAGAAAACAACGGGACATCCCGGAGAAGGAACCCGCCGAAACGCTAGGTGTTCCGAGGCGGAGGACAGGTCTCGAACTTCTGGCGCGCCGGATCCATGTGATCCCAGGGTTGCGCGTCCCGCACGAACAGATCCATGGTCGGCTGGTGCCGCGAGGGATCGTCCATGCTGCCGGCCGAAATTCCCACGACCTGCGGCAGTCGGGCCAGCCGGGTCGCGACCGGAGAGCCGCAGTTCTCGCAGAATCCGCGATAGACCACCCCCCCGTTGTCGCCGGTCGTCTGGTATTCGCGCACCGAACCCTTGATGATCTTGAACGTCGCCGCCGGAAAAAGCGTAGCGGCGATATAACCGCTGCCCGTGTACTGCTGGCAGGCCCGGCAATGGCAGTTGAAGGACGCTATCGCTTCCCCCGTGCATTCATATCGGACCGCCCCACACGCACACCCGCCCGTCAACTTATCATCCATGCCCATTCTCCTGTTGATTTCCGATCATCCTATCAAAGCTCGTATCCGCGCAAAAGATCCATGCTTCGGCGTTCCTCCTCGCCACCCATCCGCCGCCGCCCCTCGGCACCCCCCCCCGGCTATTCTCCGTCCCCTGTCCGCGGGAATGAACGTCTCCTCGCGGAATCCATGGGTTCCATTTCGCGCGATTCGCCCTTTTCGTCGTGGCGGATTCGACGGCGTTTTTTCCACACTGTGGAAAAATATCACTACCGTCCCACAGGAACCGAGCGGGGATAAAGAAAAGGCT
>CAYODC010000312.1:0-2892 GCA_964402575.1 uncultured Verrucomicrobiota bacterium | reverse complement strand
GGGGCAGACGAAGACGAAGCTGGGCAACAGCGAGGTCGAGGGGATCGTGTCGTCGATCGTGAACGAGCGGCTGGCGACGTTTTTCGAGGAGACCCCGGCGGTGGCGCGCAAGGTGGTGGAGAAGGGGGTGCTGGCGGCGCGGGCGCGGGAGGCGGCGCGCAAGGCGCGGGACCTGACGCGGCGCAAGGGGGCGCTGGATTCGGGGTCGCTGCCGGGCAAGCTGGCGGACTGCTCGGAGCGGGATCCGTCGCTGTGCGAGCTGTTCCTGGTGGAGGGCGATTCGGCCGGCGGCTCGGCGAAGCAGGGGCGCGACCGCAAGTTCCAGGCGATCTTGCCGCTGCGGGGGAAGATCCTGAACGTGGAGAAGGCGCGGCTGGACCGGATGTTCAACAACCAGGAGATCCGGACGATGATCACGGCGATCGGCGCGGGGATCGGGCGCGACGAGTTCGACGTGGAGAAGGCGCGCTACCACAAGATCATCATCATGACGGATGCGGACGTGGACGGGTCGCACATCCGGACGCTGCTCTTGACGTTTTTCTACCGGCAGATGCCGCAGCTGATCGAGCGGGGGTTCATCTACATCGCGCAGCCGCCGCTGTACAAGATCAAGCGCAAGAAGCAGGAGCGGTACATCGACAACGACCGGCACTTGTCGCAGGTGCTGATCGAGCTGGGGATCGAGGACGTGCGGCTGGTGAACCCCGACGGGACGCCGGTGCTGGAGGACGGGCGGCTGGCGGAGGTGCTGAAGATCCTGGAGGAGGTGGAGCACATTGCCGAGGCCATGGCGCGCAAGAGCGTGGATTTCGACGAATACGTGAAGCGCTACGACGAGGCGGCGAACCGGCTGCCGCTGTACCGGGTGCGGGTGGTGCCGCCGGGGGGCGACGTGGAGAAGCAGGAGATCCACCTGGCGTTTTCGGACGAGGAGATGCGGCGGATCCGCGAGGAGGCGGAATCGCGGATGGGGCCGCTGGATCCGGCGCAGTTCAAGTGGGACGAGCTGCACCTGGCGCCGGGGCTGGTGAAGCAGTTTGCACAGTTGAAGGCGCAGGGGTTCGGGGTGGAGGCGCTGCTGCGGCACGAGGAGGCGATCTACGAGGCGGACGTGGATGGCAAGCGGGTGCCGATCCATGCGCTGGACGACCTGCTGCAACTGGTGCGGGAGGTGGGGCGGCGGGGGCTGGGGATCCAGCGCTACAAAGGGCTGGGCGAAATGAATCCGGAGCAGCTGTGGGAGACGACGCTGGAGCCGACGAAGCGCAAGCTGCTGCAGGTGCAGCTGGAGGACGCGGTGCGGGCGGACCAGACCTTCACGGTGCTGATGGGCGACGAGGTCGAGCCGCGCCGGGCGTTCATCGAGGAAAACGCGCTGAACGTGCGGAATCTGGACATTTGACGAGGATATGGAATTCAACGCCTCCATGAACGAACGGGTCGCAGAATTTGCGCGTTTGGTGGAAGCCTTGCATGCCGCCCAGATTCCGATTCTTCTGGTCGGGGGCTTGTCCTTGAGCGCTCATCATGTTGAGCGAACGACGCAGGATGTGGACTTCTATTGCCGCAAAGACCTGTTCGCGAGTTTCGATGCGGTCATGAAGAGCCTGGGCTATGGGCAGTTGCACGAGCCCACGGATTTGTATGTCCGGTATTTCCAGTCCGGTCGCGCCATAGTGGATTTCATTTTCGCAGACGCGACGACGTTTGCCCAGATGGAGGCGTCAGCCAAAAACGCCAGCATCTTGGGCGTACCGGTCCGGGTGCCTAGCCTGGAGCATCTGCTGGCAATGAAGCTGTTCGCTCTGGAGCAAGGCAAGCGTCTGAAGGACATGGCCGACATAGCCGAATTGGTTCGCGCCAACGGTCTGAGCCTAAACAGTCCGGAATTCGAGCAATGGTGTCTGAAATATGCCTCCGAAAGGTGGCTGAAGTTTTTCCGGGAGACTCAATGAGCCCCGCCGAGCGAGACATCCAATTGCATTTTGTCCGCGAAAGCATGCCACACCCGCCGCCGCCCGAGTTGGGGCCGGACGGTTATACGAGGCTGATCGGGGCGGCATGGCAATGCCGGACGGAAGAAGATCGGCAACGGTATTTGAACGACGAGCGGAACCGGCCGGTGGGGGCGCGGTTCCATCTGGATGGACAGAAGAAGGATGAGCGATGAGCGATGAGCAGAACAACGGAGCCGGCGGCGCGGCCGCGGGCGAGAACCTCCCGGTGGCGATGGCGCCGCAGAACGTGACGGACCGCATTGAGCGGATCAATATCGAAGAGGAGATGCAGCGGGCGTACATCGACTATTCGATGTCGGTGATCGTGGGGCGGGCGCTGCCGGACGCGCGCGACGGGCTGAAGCCGGGCAACCGGCGGATCCTCTACGCGATGCGGGAGCGCGGGTGGACGCACGCGAAGGCGTTCGTGAAGTGCGCGAAGGTGGTGGGCGAAGTGATCGGCAACTACCACCCGCACGGCGATGCGGCGGTCTACGACACGCTGGTGCGGATGGCGCAGGACTTTTCGATGCGCTACATGCTGGTGAAGGGGCAGGGGAACTTCGGGAGCATCGACGGGGATCCGGCGGCGGCCTACCGCTACACCGAGTGCAAGCTCGGGAAGATGGCGGAGGATCTGCTGGCGGACATCGACAAGGACACCGTCGAGATGCAGAAGAACTTCGACGAGTCCCTGGACGAGCCGACGGTGCTGCCCTCGCGCGTGCCGAACCTGCTGGTGAACGGCGCGACGGGCATCGCGGTGGGCATGGCGACGAACATTCCGCCGCACAACATCGGCGAGGTGGTGGACGGGGTGATCCATCTGATCGACCATCCCGAGGCGACGGTGGCGGAGCTGATGCAGTTCGTGAAGGGGCCGGACTTCCCG
>CAYODC010000311.1:0-2894 GCA_964402575.1 uncultured Verrucomicrobiota bacterium | reverse complement strand
GGGGGAGCTGATCTACGACATCGGGGGGGGGATGCGCGGTGGCAAGGTGTTCAAGGCCGCGCAGATCGGGGGGCCATCGGGCGGGTGCATCACGAAGGAGCACCTCGACGTGCCGCTGGACTACGAGAGCCTGCAGGAGCTCGGGGCGATCATGGGATCGGGCGGACTGATCGTGATGGACGAGGACAGTTGCATGGTGGACGTGGCGCGGTTCTTCATCGAATTCGTGCAGGAGGAGTCGTGCGGCAAGTGCGTGCCGTGCCGGGTGGGGACGAAGCGGATGCTGGAGATTCTCAACCGCATCTGCGAGGGCAAGGGGGAGATGAAAGACATCGAGCGCCTAGAACAACTGGGGGCGTTCATCAAGGAGGCGTCGCTGTGCGGGCTGGGGCAGACGGCACCGAATCCCGTCCTGTCGACGATCCGGTATTTCCGCGAGGAATACGTGCAGCACATCCGGGACCGACACTGCGCGGCGGGGGCGTGTCCGGCGCTGGTGCTGACGCCGTGCCTGAGCGCGTGTCCGGCGGGGGTGCACGTGCCGGGGTTTGTGGCGCTGGTGGCGGAAGGGCGCTATGCGGAAGCGTTGAAGCTGCACCGGGAGCGCAATCCGTTCGCGGCAGTGTGCGCACGGGTGTGTTTCCATACGTGCGAAGGGCATTGCCGGCGGGCGACGCTGGACGGCGATTCGGTGGCGATCCGGGGCGTGAAGCGGTTCATGGTGGACCAGGAAGTGACGATCGTGAAGCCGGAGGTGCGCGAGGACGCGGCGAACGCGGCGCGCCGGGTGGCGATCGTGGGGGCGGGTCCGGCGGGGCTGACGTGTGCGTATTTCCTGGCGCGGCTGGGGTACAAGCCGGTGATTTTCGAATCGGAGGCGCGCCCGGGGGGGATGCTGGTGCAGGCGATTCCGGCATACCGGCTGCCGCGCGAGACGCTGGCGCGGGAGATCCGGATGATCGAGTCGCTGGGAGTGGAGATCCGCACGGAGCAACGGCTGGGGAGGGACTTCACGCTGGCGGGGTTGAAAGAGGACGGATATGAGGCGGTGTTCCTGGGGGTGGGCGCGCCGGAGGGGCTGGCCCTGGACCTGCCGGGATACGAGTCGGAGGGGGTGGTGGACGCGATGGCGTTTCTACGGCAGTACAACATCCGCGGATCGGTGCCGGTGGGCCGGCGGGTGGTGGTGATCGGCGGCGGCAACGCGGCGATCGACGCGGCGCGGACGGCGCTGCGCCTGGGGGCGGAAAAGGTAACGGTGGTGTACCGCCGCACGCGGGAGCAAATGCCGGCCTACGCGGAGGAGATCGACGAGGCGCAGCAGGAGGGCGTGGAGCTGCGTACGCTGTGCGCGCCGGAATCGTTCGCCACGGGCAATGGCCGCTTGACGGGCCTGGTGTGCCGGCGGCAGACGCTGGGCGGATTCGACCGTTCGGGGCGGCGGAAGGCGATGGCCGGGAGCGAGGACGATGTCGAGACGATTCCGTGCGACCAGGCCATCCTGGCGGTGGGGCAGCGGTTGGACGCGAAGGCGCTGCTGGAGGGGCTGGACGTGGCGCTGACGTCGGGCGGCTGGATCGCAGCGGATCCGGTGACGGGGCAGACGGCGGTGCCGTGGCTGTTCGCGGGCGGCGACGCGGTGCGCGGGCCGTCATCGGTGGTGGAAGCCATCGGAGCGGGCGAGCGCGCGGCCGTGGGCATCGACGCGCGGCTGACGGGCGCGGAGCACGCGTTCTGGCGGGAGTATGCGGAAGTGGCGACGGACTATGATCCGGAGGCGGATCCGGTTCCGTATCCGCGGGAAGACCTGAATCTGATGGCGCTGGACCGGCGCAAGAACAACTTCGACGAGGTGGAGCGCCCGTGGAATGAAGCCACGGCGCAGCGGCAGGCGCGGCGGTGCCTGCGGTGCGATTACGGCAAGGCCGGCAAGGCGAGGGGAGCGAAGGCATGATCCAGGTGACGATCAACGGGCGGTCGGCCGAAGTGGCCGAAGGGACCACGATCCTTCAGGCGGCGAAGCAGGTGGGAGTGCAAATTCCCACCTTGTGCTTTCTGGAGAAGCGCGAGCCGATCGGGGCGTGCCGGGTCTGTCTGGTGGAGGTGGAGGGGGCGAGGACGCTGATGGCGTCGTGTTCGACGCCCTGCACGGACGGGATGGTGGTGCGCGTGAACAGTCCCAAGGCCCGGGCGGCGCGCCAGCAGGTGGTCGAGCTGCTGCTTTCCGAACATGACGGCGACTGCACGATTTGCGAACGCAACGAGGATTGCGAGCTGAAGCGTTTGGCCAGCGACATGGGCATCCGCACGGTGCCGTTTGAGGGCGAGCGGGCGGCGGCGCGCCGAGACGAATCGACGCCGGGGCTGGTGCGGGACAACGCCAAGTGCGTCAAGTGCCGGCGGTGCGTGACGGTCTGCACGGAGGTGCAGGGGGTGGGGGCGCTGTTTCCGCAGGGGCGGGGGTTCTCCACGGTGATCGGACCGGCGTTCGCCATCGACCTCGACGGGGTGACGTGCGTACAGTGCGGGCAGTGCGCGGCGGTGTGTCCGGTGGGGGCGATCACCGAGCGCAACGCGATCAACGAGGTCTGGAAGGCACTGGACGATCCGTCCAAGACGGTGGTGGTGCAGACGGCGCCGGCGATTCGCGCGGCGCTGGGCGAGGAGTTCGGGTATCCACCGGGGACGCGGGTGACGGGGAAGATGACGACGGCGCTTCGCCAAATGGGATTCGACGCGGTGTTCGATACCAATTTCGCGGCGGACCTGACGATCATGGAGGAGGGGACGGAGCTGCTGACGCGCCTGAAGCAGGCGCTGGTGGAGAAAAATCCATCGGCAGCGCTGCCGATGTTCACGAGCTGCTCGCCGGGGTGGATCCAGTTCGCGGAGTT
>CAYODC010000310.1:699-2896 GCA_964402575.1 uncultured Verrucomicrobiota bacterium | reverse complement strand
CCTCCCCATCCTCGCCCACCCCGATTCCCAAGCCCCCGTCTGGAATGCCAACAGCCCTTGGACCGATGTCTCCGCGCTGCGAACCCGCGAGGGGGCCAAAAAAGCCATCCTCGGCTTCGGCGCCACGGCATTCGTCGCCGCCGAGGCCTCGGACAAGCTCGCGGCAGACGGCATCGACGCCGACGCCTGGTGCGTCAACGGCCTGCCGTTGGACAAGGGTCGCCTCGCCGCCTTCTTCAAGCGCTACCCCGGCGGCCTCGTCACTCTCGAAGACGGACTCATCGGCACCCCCGAAACCGGCCTCCGCGGATTCGCCGGACTCGTGCGCGGCGCGGCCCATGGCAAGAAATTGCCGCTGATCCATCTGGGCATCGTTGATCCGCGCATCGCCCCCTCCGATGGACACCTCGAACTCTGGCAGTATTTCGGAATCGACGTCCCGGCCGCCTGCGCCGCCGTCCAGGCGCTCTAACCCGCCCCCTCCCGCCATGAACCTCCTGGAGGAAATCCAACAACTCAAGGCACAGCGCGGCGCCCTCATCCTCGCCCACAACTACCAGCTGCCCGACGTCCAGGACCTCGCCGATTTCACCGGCGATTCCCTCGAACTCTCCCGCAAGGCCACCCAGATCGAGACCGGCGTGATCGTCTTCTGCGGCGTGCACTTCATGGCCGAAACCGCCGCGATCCTCAATCCCGGCAAAATCGTGCTGCTGCCCGACCCCCGCTCCGGATGCCCCATGGCCGACATGATCACCGGCGACCAGTTGCGCGAATTCAAGGCCCTCCACCCCGGCGCCAAGGTCGTCTGCTATGTCAACTCCACCGCCGAGGTGAAGGCCGAAAGCGATTGCTGCTGCACTTCCGGAAACGCCGTGGAAATCGTCCGCCACTACGATGGACAGGATGTCATTTTCGTCCCGGACCAGCATCTGGGCTCCGTCGTCGCGGAACAACTCGGGCGCGACCTGATCCTCTGGCCCGGCTACTGCCCCACCCACGCCCGCATCGATCCAAAAGAGATTCTGGCCCTCCGGGCCGCCCACCCCCCCGCCGTCGTCCTGGCCCACCCCGAATGCCCCAAGGCCGTCCGGAATGCCTCCGACCAAATCCTGTCCACCGGCCAAATGATCGCCTTCGTCCGGAAAAGCCCCGCCCGTGAATTCATCGTCGCCACCGAGGAGGGACTCCTCCACCGCCTGCGGAAGGAAAACCCGGACAAACGCTTCCACCGCGTCTCCCCGTTCGCCGTCTGCCCCAACATGAAGCGCAATACCCTCGAAAAAGTGCTCTTCTGCCTGCGCGACATGGCCCCGGTTGTCACGGTCCCGGACCCCATTGCCGCCCGCGCCCGCCGCGCCATCGAGCAAATGCTGGCCTGGTCCTGAGCCGGCCTTTTCCGCTTTCCCCGCCTACGGTTCCGGCACCCCGTCTTTCGGCGCCACCAGGCCCTCCAGCGCTCCAAAGGGGTTGAACAGCGTGCTGGGCGCCGGCGCCTCCATTCCGGCCCCGCCCCCGAACCCGGCCATGCCGTTTTTCTCGTGCTCGTGGTCGTGGCAATAGAGGCACAGCAGTTCCCAATTGCTGCCGTCCGGCGGATTGTTGTCGTGGTTGTGGTCCTTGTGGTGGACCGTCAACTCCTTGAGCCTCATGCCCGAAAACGCGCGCCCGCAACTGGCGCAGACATGCGGGAAAAGCTTCAGCGCACGCTCCCGGTAGCCGCGCATCCGTTCGGCGGTCTCGCGATGCAACTCCGCCAACACCCGCGCCCGTTGCGCCGCATCCATCGGCTTCTTCGGTTTCATCGCTCCCCCTGTCGGCTACTTGATGAACAGCATCTCCTGATAGGTCGGCAGCGGCCAGAACTCGTCGGGGACAATGCCCTCCAACTGGTCGGCGACCTCTCGCACGGCATCCATCGCGGGCACGATGCGGGTTCGGCAATACCGGGCCTGCGCCGCCGCTTGCGCCCCTCCGTCCGCCGCAATCATCCGCCTCAGGATTCCGATCCGCTGCTGCAGTTGCGCCGCCAAACCGCATAGCTCATCGAGCACGGATGTACAGTGCTTCTTGCCCAGCGATTGAAGCGCCAGCGAGGTCTCCGCCAGCAGCTTCTGGTAGTTCACCGCCGCGGGAAAAATCAGCGTGTGGGCAATCTCCTGCGTCAGCCGCGCTTCGATCATCACGTCCTTGACGT
>CAYODC010000310.1:0-689 GCA_964402575.1 uncultured Verrucomicrobiota bacterium | reverse complement strand
TACTTCTCGAGGTAGATTTCGTTGCGGCTGTGGAATTCGCGCACCGTCAGCACCCCCATCCGCTCCAGCACATCGTCGTTGGCCGCGTTCTCCGCCGCCGGGATCGCTTCGGCCGTGTTCCGGGCATTCGGCAACCCGCGACGCGCGGCCTCCCGCTGCCAGGCGTCCGTGTATCCGTCGCCGTTGAAGATGATCCGCCCGTGCTCCTTCATGATCTTCTGGATCACCTTCTGCACCGCGCCGCCCAGCGCTTCCGGCGTCTTCGGCTTCGCCGCCTCCAGCTCGTCCGCGATGTACCCCAGCGAATCCGCCACGATGGTGTTCAGGATCACCATCGGACCGGCCACGGACTGGCTCGATCCCACCGCCCGGAATTCGAATTTGTTCCCTGTGAACGCGAACGGGCTCGTGCGGTTGCGGTCGCCCGTGTCCTTCGGCAGCGGCGGCAGCGTGTCCACCCCCACCGTCAAATGCCCCGGCTTCTTCGCCTTGCCCTTCGCCCCTTTCGCAATCCGCTCGAACACCTCCGTCAGCTGATCGCCCAGGAAAATCGACAGGATCGCCGGCGGCGCTTCGTTCGCCCCCAGCCGGTGGTCGTTGCCCGCATGCGCCACCGACGCCCGCAACAGGGTCGCGTGCCGGTCCACCGCCCGGATCACCGCCGCGCAAAACGCCAGGAACTGCATGTT
>CAYODC010000309.1:0-2899 GCA_964402575.1 uncultured Verrucomicrobiota bacterium | reverse complement strand
GCCAGGGATGCCAGAAGAAGAAGCCGCGCAGGTCCGCCTGCCCCGCCTCGTAGAACCCGCCCACCGAAAACGTGAAGAATCCGGCCAGCACCAGGAAGATGATGATGAAGATGTACGCGACCGGCGAATGGAAATACGCGTTCCATTCGCGCTTCGCGATCGCCCGGCTGTGGAAAATCGTGTCCATGCTCCTCGTCTCCTTTCCCCCGCTCCTACGCGGTCCTGCGGATCACGTCCGCCGTCGTCGTGATCTGGCGGAACACGTCGTCCAGCCGCCCCGGGTCCGACCGCATCTCCGTCACCATCCATCGGCGGCCCGACGCCACCTCGATCGCCCGCACCGCCAGCGACTGCTGCCCCTTCGGCACCAGCCTCAGCACCTGCTTCTCCCCCTCGCTGGCCACGTGGATCACCTCCTCGACGTCCGCGATCGCCCCAAACGCCTGCAACGCCTCCGCCGCCGGCGCCAGCACCTCGATCGTCAGCGTGTTGTACCCCGCGCTCCGCTTCTTGAGCTCCTGCGGGGTGCTGTCCGCCCTCAACCGCCCCTCGCTGATGATCATCACCCGCGAACAGATCGCCTCCACCTCTTCGAGCACGTGCGTCGACAGCAGGATGATCTTGTCCTTCGCCATCCGCCCGATCATCTCGCGCACCACCTGCTTCTGGTTCGGGTCCAGCCCCTCCGTCGGCTCGTCCAGCAGCAGCACCGCCGGATCGTGCACCAGCGTCTGCGCCAGGCATGTCCGCCGCCGGTACCCCTTCGACAGCGTGTCGATCGGCTGGCGCCGCACGTTGCCCAGCATGCACATCTCGATGATCTCGTCCACCCGCCGCCCCCGCGCCCCCCCCCGGAACCCCCGCAGCTCCGCCATGAACCCCAGGAATTCCCCCACCGTCATCTCGTCGTACAACGGCGTGTTCTCCGGCATGTAGCCCACCTGCTTCTGCGCCCGCACCGGGTCCGCCACCACATCCACCCCGTTGATCTCGATGCCCCCTGCGGTCGGCGGCAGATACCCCGCCATCATCCGAATCGTCGTCGTCTTCCCCGCCCCGTTCGGCCCCAGAAATCCCAGCACCGTCCCCTTCTCCACGCCAAACGACAAGTCGTCCACCGCCGTCCGATGGCCAAATTTCTTGACCAGATGCTCCACTTTGATCATGTCGGATTTCCTTCCTTGCCGGGCAGCCCAAAACGCCCAATGCCACTGGTTGTCTCCTCCAGCAGAGACCATGCCAATTTTCGCGGCGAACCCGCCCCCTCCGCCTCCCCGCCTATTCATTCAAATCTCTTTTCTTTTTCCCTCGGCCTCCTCCTGCTTTTCTCTGCAAACGCCATTTGCGACATTTCTACGCATCCCCCGCGTCATTTTGTCCGCCCGCCCCGCCGCCACGCCCGAAGCTTGATGTTCTTTCCCGCGTCTGCTACACCATGGCGCACTGTCCCGGGCAGGGTGCCCGCTATCCTCCTTTTCGTGGAGTTCATGTTGACCGATTCCGTCCAGCCCGAAGCCGTTTCGCTGCACATCCCGTTTTGGCGGAAATGCTCCCTCGTAGGCTCCTACGTCCAGGAACGCCTCATGCGCCAGGTGCGCGCCGTGGCTTTCATCACCGGCTATCTGGCCCTGTTCCAGCTTTTCATCCTGCGCGCCCCCATCGACCAGTTTGTCCAAATCAGCCTCGGCATCCTCGCCGTCGTCGTCGGCCTCGCGTTCTTCCTCGAAGGTCTCTTCCTCGCCATCATGCCCCTGGGCGAACGCTGCGGCCTGCGCATGCCCGCCCGCGTCGGCATGGGCCTCCTGATCGCCTTCGCCATGGTCCTGGGCATCACCGCCACCTTCGCCGAACCCGCCATCGGCTTTCTCAAGGCCCAAGGTAGCGCCACCCTCCCCTGGCGCGCGCCCCTGCTCTACTACCTGCTCAACGACGGCGCCCGCCTCACCGTCGCCGCAGTCGCCCTCGGCGTCGGCGCCGCCGTCGTCCTCGGTATGTTCCGCTCGCTCCGCGCCTGGAACCTCAAGCCGTTCCTCTTCACGGCCATCCCCCTGCTGCTCGCGCTGTCCTACTGGGCCTCCCGCGACCTCCGCACCGCCTCCATCATCGGCCTGGCCTGGGACACCGGCGGCGTCACCACCGGCCCCGTTACCGTCCCGCTCGTCATCGCCCTCGGCATCGGCGTCTCGCGCATCGCCGGCCGCGGCGACGAACCTTCCGCCGGCCTCGGCGTCGTCACCTTCGCCTCCGCCATGCCCGTCATCCTCGTCCTCCTCCTCGGACTCGCCCTCGCCCCCCGCTTCCCCCTGCCCGGCGAACCCGCCGATTTCTTCTCGCCCGACCGCCGCGAACTGGCCCTGCGCGTGGCCGGCGACGAAGCCCGCTTGCGGGCGCTGGCCGCCGAATCCCTCCCCCCGGATCAAGTGGCCGAATTCTTCGGCAGCGGCACCGAGGCCCCTCCCCCGGCCCCCGCCAGCCCCCGCCGCCTCCTTCCCCGCTCCGAAATCCACATCCATGCCGTCAGCGCCCTCAAGGCCATCCTCCCCCTCGCCCTCGTGCTTATCCTCGTCCTCCGCCTCGTCATCCGCGAACGCATGCCCCACCGCGACGAAATCGCCCTCGGCCTCGCCTTCAGCCTCGCCGGCATGCTCCTCTTCACCTTCGGCATGGACCGCGGCCTCTCCAGCCTCGGCAACCAGGCCGGCCGCTCCCTCCCCCGCGCCTGGGAATCCACCGCACGCCCCGACAAGGCCGTCGTCTTCCGCCACATCGACGAATCCCTCCTCGTCCGCGCCGTCCGCCCCGACGGCTCCGTCGCCGAATTCCTCCCCACCGCCGACAAGAACGGACCCGAGTTCGTCCCCTTCCTCCGCGACCGCTACAACGCCGAAAACCGCGAGTA
>CAYODC010000308.1:0-2903 GCA_964402575.1 uncultured Verrucomicrobiota bacterium | reverse complement strand
TCACCGCCTCAAAAATCCTTTGGGTGCGCGAAAACGAGCCCGAGATTTACGACAAGTGCGCCCATATCCTTTTACCTAAGGACTACATACGCTACAAGCTGACCGGCGAATTCGCCACTGAGGTCTCCGACGCTTCGGGAATGCAGCTGCTTGATGTCCCGGGTCGCTGCTGGTCTATAACCACACGCCGCACTCCTACCGGGAGCTGCCGCTGCGGTGGGCGGAGCTGGGGACGGTGTACCGCTACGAGCGGGCGGGGGTGCTGCACGGGCTGATGCGGGTGAGGGGGTTCACGCAGGACGACGCGCACATCTATTGCACGGAAGAGCAGGTGGAGAGCGAAGTGCGCGAATGCGTGCGGTTCGCGATCGCGATGTGGCGGGCCTTCGGGTTCGAGGACATCACGGCGTATCTGGCGACGCGACCGGAGAAGGCGGTGGGGGATCCGGCGCGCTGGGAGCTGGCGCAGCGGTCGCTGGAGGCGGCGCTGAAGGCGGAGGGGATACCGTACGAGATGGACGAGGGCGGGGGGGCGTTCTACGGGCCGAAGATCGATTTGAAGACGCGGGACGCGATCGGGCGGCAGTGGCAGATGAGCACGGTGCAGTTCGATTTCAACCTGCCGGACCGGTTTGACATGGTGTACACGGGGGCGGACGGGCAGGAGCACCGGCCGTACATGGTGCACCGGGCGCTGCTGGGGAGCCTGGAGCGGTTCTTCGGCATCTTGATCGAGCATTACGCGGGGGCGTTTCCGCTGTGGCTGGCGCCGGTGCAGGTGAGCCTGATTCCGGTGACGGACAAGCAGGTGGCGGGGGCGCGGGAGATGGCGGCGAAGCTGCGGGCGCGGGACATCCGCGTGGCGGTGGACGAGCGGGCGGAGAAGATGGGGGCGAAGATCCGCGACGCGCAGGTGAACAAGATTCCGTACATGCTGATCGTGGGGGGGCGGGAGCTGGAGAACGGGACGGTTTCGGTCCGCAGCCGGGTGGCTGGGGACCTGGGAGCCATGTCGCTGGAGGCGTTCCTCGAGAAAGCGGACGCCGAACGGCACGTGGCGATGAAATAGGAAAGCCAAGCGGGGCGGAGAATCCTCCCCGGGAAACAAGGAGAAGGCCATACAAGCACCGTACAACCCCAGAGATCCGCGCAACCGGACATTCACGACCCGCATCAACCAGCGCATCCGCGTGCCGGAGGTCCGGCTGATTGGCGCCAATGGCGACCAGTTGGGCATCGTGGCGACCTACGAGGCGCAGGCGAAGGCCCGCGAGGCGGGGCTGGACCTGGTGGAGATTTCGCCGACGGCGCGGCCGCCGGTGTGCCGGATCATGGATTACGGCAAGTTCCGCTACGATCAGAGCAAGAAAGAGAAGCAGAGCAAGCGCGCGTCGTCGGCCACGAAGGTGAAGGAGATCCAGCTGCATCCGAGCGTGGGGGACCACGATTACGGGGTGAAGCTGCGGCACCTGAAGGATTTCCTGGGCGAGGGGCATCGCGTGAAGGTGGCGTTGTTTTTCCGGGGGCGCGAGAATGCGCACAAGGAGCTGGGGTTTGCGTTGATGAACCGGGTGCTGGCGGACCTGCACGACATCGGGATCGTGGAGCAGGCGCCGAAGCTGCTGGGGCGGAACATCCAGATGGTGATGATGCCGAATCCGAAGCTGCGGCAGGCGGCGAAGGGGTCGGCGCCCGAGGGATAAAAAAGAACGCGGGGCGGACGATTCTACTGGACGGGCCGGGGGAAATCCCGTACAAGTCGCCGTCTGTTTTGAAACAGTGGGAAAGACGGAAGCGGGCGAAGGCCGGTTTCCAGACGTGAAGGATGACGGAACCATGGCTGCGAAAGTGAAGAAAAAAACGCGCAAGGCGGTGACCAAGCGCTTCAAGAAATCGGCGACCGGCAAGGTGCTGCACAAGAAGCCGGGGCGGCGCCATTTGGCCGCGAGCAAGTCGCGCAAGCAGAAGCGCCGTCTGCGCCAGACGGTGCAGGCGGGCGGGGAGCTGGCGAAGTCCCTCTCGAGCGAGATGGGCGCCTAGCACACAGGATTAGAGGAGAAGAACGATGCCCAGAATCACCAATGCCGTTGCGAGCCGGAAGCGCCGGAAGCGCCGTCTCGACCAAGCCAAGGGTTTCTACGGAAGCCGCAGCAAGCTCTTCCGCATGGCCACGGAAGCCGTGGACCGCGCGATGGAGCTCAGCTACACGCACCGCAAGATGAAGAAGCGCGATTTCCGCGGGCTGTGGATCGTGCGGTTGTCGGCGGCGTGCAAGTTGAACGATATTTCGTACAGCCGATTCATCGAGGGGCTGACGAAGGCCGGGATCGAGTTGAACCGCAAGATGCTGTCGGAAATCGCGATTCACGACGCGGAAGGGTTTGCGTCGCTGGCGGCGATCGCCAAGAGCAAGGCCACGTTGCCGGCGAAGAAGTAGCGCAGCCATCCAACGGCGAAGACGCGCGCGGGACCGGGAACGGCCCGCGCGTTTGGCGTTGGGAGAGGGGGGGGGGAAGGGGTCAGGCGGGGACGGCGTCGAGGATGGCGCGCAGCTTGGCGGCGAGGGTGTGCTTGAGGAAGGGTTTTTCGATGAAGTTCATGCCGTCTTCGAGCAACCCGTTGCGGGCGATGACATCGGCAGTGTAGCCGGACATGAACAGGCAGGGGATCCGGGGGCGGAGGGCGAGGATTTTTTGGGCGAGATCGAGGCCGTTCATTTCGGGCATGACGACATCGGTGAGGAGCAACTGAATGGGGCCGGGATGTTCGCGGGCGAGGCGGATGGCTTCGGTGGGGCTGGAGGCCTGGAGGAGGGTATAGCCGAGGCCCTGGAGCATTTGGGCGGTGATGGCGAGGATGGCGGGTTCGTCCTCGACGAGGAGGATGGTTTCGTGGCCGCGAGC
>CAYODC010000307.1:0-2907 GCA_964402575.1 uncultured Verrucomicrobiota bacterium | reverse complement strand
CCGCCCACAGCATCCCCAGCACGCAGACCCAACCCCACCCCCGTCCCCACGCCCGCCCCGCCTTCTCCCTTCCGCATCCCAACTCCACCATGCTCATGGCACCCTCCTCCTGACCGGAATGGCCGCGAAAAGTCCATCCTTCCGAACGGTCTTCCCTCTGCGGCTATGCTCCTCCATCTTTCCCCCTTTTCAAGCGGATTTCGCCGCCGCCACTCACTTTTTCCCAGCCCGGATCCGCCCGCCCCGTGAAGCGTTTTCCATTCTTGCCCGCCACCGCGCCCTCCGCTATCCTCGCCCCCACCATGAGTGACGCCCGGACCATCCGCCTTCTGGCCGCAGGCCTCGCCCTGCTGGCCCTCGCCGGCGCCGGCCCCGCGTCCGGCCAGGCCGATGACGGCTCCCTCGGCGCCAACGTCCAAGGCGCCGGCGCCGCCCGCTCTGTCCATTTCCGCCTCTGGGCCCCCAACGCCTCCTCCGTGTCCATTCTGGGCGACTTCAACAGCTGGCGCCCCGACGCCCTCCAGCGCGACCCCAACCGCCCCGGCCATTGGCTGCTCTCCAGCCGCCGCGCCCGCCCCGGCGATGCCTATCAATTCGACATCGACGGTCTCAAGCGCCGCGACCCCCGCGCGCGCGTCGCCAACCAGGAAGAGAACAAAGCCGTCATCCTCGATCCGCGCGACTTCCGCTGGGGCCCCGCCGACTCCTGGAAAATGCCCCCCAAGGACGACCTCGTCATGTACGAAATGCACATGGGCACCTTCGCCAGCGGCATCCCCGGCAACGCCCCGCCCTTCGAGCGCGCCATCAAGCGCCTGCCCTACCTCAAGGCGCTCGGCATCAACTGCATCCAGCTCATGCCCGTCAACGAATACATCGGCGACCGCTCCTGGGGCTACAACCCCGGCGACCTCTTCGCCATCGAATCCACCCTCGGCGGCGCCGAGTCCTTCCGCCGCTTCGTCCAGTCCTGCCACACCAACGGCATCGCCGTCGTCCTCGACATCGTCCATAACCACTACGGCCCCGAAAACGTCGCCGCCTGGCAGTTCGACCGCCCCGCCCCCGCCTCCGACGGCGGCATCTATTTCTACAGCGACGAAGACCGCGCCACAACCGAATGGGGACCCCGCCCCGACTTCAGCCGCCCCGAGGTCCGCACCTTCATCGCCGATTCCGTCAAGATGTTCCTCGAGGAATACCGCCTCGACGGCTTCCGCTGGGACTCCGTCCACAACATCCGCTACTACCTCAACGGACAGCGCTCCAATCCCGACGGCGACCGCACCCTTTCCGAAATCAACGAGTGGATGCGCACCCGCCATCCCGACGCCCTGCGCATCGCCGAAGACCACGCCTTCGACGGCGGCGGCGTCGGCTTCGACGCCCAATGGAACTCCGCCTTCCAAACCACCCTCTCCGGACTCCTCCGCGGTTCCGACGCCCAGCGCGACCTCCATCTCTTCGCCGCCGAACTCGAACGCCTCGACGGCTTCAACTGGGTCAACTTCGCCGAATGCCACGACTCCGCCGGCGACCTCAACCTCCACCACCGCCTGCCCGCCTACATCGACCCCGCCAACCCCGACAGCCTCCGCGCCCGCGCCCTCTCCCTCCTCGCCAACGGCATCGCCCTCACCATCCCCGGCTTCCCCATGATGCTCCAGGGATTCGAAATGCACGACACCGCCGACTTCAGCGACAACACCCCCGTCCCCTGGGCCCGGGCCCAGACCACCCACGCCGGCCTCGTCAAGGCCAACGCCGACCTCATCCGCCTCCGCCGCAACCTCAAGGGCTTCACCCCCGGCCTCAAGGGCGAGGAACTCCGCGTCATCCACGCCGACAACCACGCCCAGGTCCTCGCCTACAGCCGCAACGCCCGCAACGCCCCCCGCGACCGCGCCACCGTCGTCGTCCTCAATTTCTCCTCCACCCCCCTCAAGGCCTACGGCGTCCGCTTCCCCGCCACCGGCGCCTGGTTCTGCCACTACAACTCCGGCCTCGCCGCCTACGCCAAGGACTTCGACAACATCGGCCCCAAGCCCGGCAACGGCTTCGGCCTGCCCAACAACCAGACCACCCTCCCCCTCGACCTCAGCCGCTTCTCCATCCAGATCTTCTCCAAGTCCCGCCCGAAATCACCGACACCGTAGACAAGGAACCCCTCTCCTCCGTCAAGATCGAAGACTACGTCGAGGAAGTCCTCGAACCCTTCCCCTACCGCATGGTCCCCCTCCCCGCCGAATGGAAACCCTGATCCCCCGCCCCCTAAATTCATTTTCCAAGATTCGGTGTTGACACCCGCCGCCCAAACGCGATACACACCCCCGTCCATTTATCCGAGGAAAGGCACTTCATATGCAACCCACTTATCATCCTTCCAAGATCAAGCGCATCCGCAAGCTGGGATTCCGCGCCCGCATGGCCACCGCCAACGGCCGCAAGATCCTCAGCCGCCGCCGCGCCAAGGGCCGCAAAATCCTGACCGTCAGCGACCGGAAGTAAGACCCTGCCCCGCGCCGGGGCTTTTCCCCATGCAACCCGGCCGCGACCGCCCGGCGGATTCCTCCCCCCAGGACCCCTGCCGGGCGTTTTGCGTCCGCCCCACCCTCGGCCCCAAGCAGCGCCTCCGCCGCAACGCCCAGTTCCGCCTCGCCTACGACCAGAACCGCCGCTGGCACGGCCGCCACCTCGTCCTCTTCCGCCTCTCCCTCCCCGACTCCTCCCTGCGCCTCGGCGTCGTCGCTGCCGGCGGCCTGCTCCTCGGGCAGCAGCGCTCGAACCAGTTCCGGCGAGGCCCGCTGCTGAATTTCTCTCAAGTCACCGAGTTTGCCCGCTCCGCCATCTCGACCTTCGAGATCAAGGCGTCATCGCCCCGCCAGACCACCCGCTTCCTATCCGGCG
>CAYODC010000306.1:2212-2927 GCA_964402575.1 uncultured Verrucomicrobiota bacterium | reverse complement strand
ACCGACAGCCATTTTTCGGCGCGCGAGATCGTGGAGCTGCTGGGCGTACCGGCGAGCAAAGTGTTTCCGGTGTGGCTCGGGCTGCCGCCGTTCTGGCCGCCGCCGCCGCCCGGGGAGGCGGCGCGGCTGCGCGGCGATCTGGGGCTGGGAAAGCCGTATCTGCTGATGGTGGGCACGCTCGAGCCGCGCAAGAACCTGCCGTTTCTCGTGAAGGTGTACGAAGCGCTGAAGGATTTCGAGGGAGAGCTGGTGATCGCGGGGGGGCTTGGATGGAAGACGGGGCCGATCCTGCGGGCGATGGCGGATTCGCCACGGAGGGAAGGCATCCGGTTGCTGCGGCACATGGACGATGCGCATTTGTCGGCGCTCTACGAAGGTGCGGCGGCGTTTGTGTTTCCGACGCGCTACGAGGGGTTCGGGTTTCCGCCGCTGGAAGCCATGGGGCGGGGTGCACCGGTGGTTTCGGCGCGGAACAGTTCGCTGCCGGAGGTCCTCGGGGAGGCGTGCGAATGGGTGGACGGCTACGAGGCGGAGGAATGGGCCCAGCGTATCCGCGAGGTGCTGGGAGATCCGGATCGGGCGGCGCGCCTGCGCGCCGCCGGATTCGAACAGGCCCAGAAATTCACCTGGGCCGAAACGGCTCGCCAGACCTGGGATGTCTATCGCCGGATGGCGTGACCGTACCGACGCGGATGGCGATGGCCGGAAACGGCAG
>CAYODC010000306.1:1292-2202 GCA_964402575.1 uncultured Verrucomicrobiota bacterium | reverse complement strand
CGGGGAGGGAAGAGTTGAGGGGAGGGGAGGGGGTGTGATACGGTGCCGGGCCTTATGACATTGCCATATCAGATCATCGATTCCCGTTCGGCGTTGGAAGCTCTTGCGAAGCGGTTGCAGGCGGCGCAGCGGGTGGCGCTGGATACCGAGTTCGTGTGGGACCGCACGTATTACGCGCGGCTGGGCGTGGTGCAGATCGGCCTGGAGGACGGCGCGAGCTTTCTGCTGGATGCGGTGGCGGTGCCGGATCTGTCGCCGCTGGGGGGGATGCTGGAGGATGGGAACATCGAAAAGATTCTGCACGATGCGCCGCAGGATTTGATGATTTTGCGCCGAGCGACAGGGGCGCAGGTGCGGCGGATCTTCGACACGCGGCTGGCGGGGGGATTCGCGGGGCTAGGGTCCACGCTGTCGCTGGCCAACCTGCTGGCGGGGCTGTTGGATATTCATTTGCCCAAGGCGCACACGCGCGCGGATTGGGTGGCGCGTCCGCTGGCGCCGGAGGTGCTGGAATACGCGGCGGACGACGTGCGGTATCTGCCGCGGGTGGCGGGGATGTTGCGCGAGCGGGCGGCGGGGGTGGAGGCGTGGCTGGACGAAGAGATGGCCTTGCTGGATGTACCTCCGCCCGGCGAAGAAGAAGCGGCGCGGGAGGCGTATCTGCGCATTCGCGCGGCCACTTCGCTGGCGCCGCGGCCGCTGGCGGCGTTGCGCGAGCTGGCGGCGTGGCGCGAGGAGGAAGCGCGGGCGAAGGATCTGCCTCGGCGTTGGCTGGTGGAGGATGGTGATCTGGTGGCGCTGGCGTCGGCGTTGCCGCGGACGATTGATGACCTGCAGCGCTGTCGGGGACTGAAGCCGCAGGCCATTCAGCGGTGGGGGAAGGTTTGGATGGAAGCGGTGGAGCGCGCGC
>CAYODC010000306.1:0-1282 GCA_964402575.1 uncultured Verrucomicrobiota bacterium | reverse complement strand
GAGGGGGAGTTGCGGCCGCCGGTGTTCCAGGCGGGGCGGGATTCGGCCGCGAAGCGCGCGGTGGATGAAGCCGTACGGGTGATTCAGGAGCGGGCGGCGGCGCGGGGGATCGATCCGGCGCTGGTGGGCAGCCGGACGGAGGTGGCGAAGCTGATACAGGCGGGGGCGGTGGCCCGTCCCGAGGAACATGCGCTGCTGCGGGGGTGGCGGGCCGAACTGCTGGGCGACAGCTTGGCGGCGCAGATGCCCAAGACCTTGTTTTAGGGCGAGGTCGGGCGGGGGAGGGCGGCGAGGAGGGCGGCCTTGTCGGTTTCGCCCTCGAGCTGGCGGTCGTAGGCGTCGCGGAGGATCTGGGCGAAGTGGGGGCCGGGGACGTGGCCGAGGGCGATGAGGTCGCGGCCGGTGACGAGGGGAGGGGGGAGGATGGGTTCGGCGGCGAATTTTTCTTTTTCGGTCTTGAGGAATTCGTAGACATCGAGCTGGGCGTGGGAGGAGAGGCAGTCGAGGCGGTGGAGTTCGAGGTCGTCGTCGAAGGTGGGGGCGCCGAGGAGGCGGCGGAGCTTGGGCGCGCGCATCTTGGGGGCGTCGGCGAGGCGCATATGGCCGGCGACGATGGCGCAGACGTCGTCGACGAGGGCGTTGGGGGCGCGGAGGCGCTCGAGGGACACCCGATCCGGTCGCAGGAGCACGCCCGGTCGGCGCCGACGTGGGCGTGGTTTTCGAAACGCCAGCGTTGGGTGCCATCGGGGAGGGTGGCGAAGTTGGCGGTGGGGGGTTTGCCGACATCGTGGAGGAGGACGGAGAGGGCGAGGCGCAGGGAGGGGTTTTGGGGCAGGGCGTCGAGCATGAGGCGGGTGTGGGTGAAGACGTCGCCTTCGGGATGGAATTCGGGGGGTTGTTCGACGCCGGCCATGGCGTCGACCTCGGGGAGGATTTCCTTCAGCAGTCCGGAGTCGCGGAGGAGCTGAAGGGCGTCGCCGGCCTTGTGGGATTCGGTGAGGAGGCGGAAGAGCTCGTCGCGGACGCGTTCGGCGCTGATGCGGCGGATCTGGGGGGCGAGGGGCGGGATGGCGGCGAAGGTGGCGGGGTCGATGGCGAAGCCGAGGGTGGCGGCGAAGCGGATGGCGCGGAGCATGCGCAGGTGGTCTTCGGCGAAGCGGACGGCGGGATCGCCGATGGCGCGGACGAGGCGGGCGTCGAGGTCGGCGCGGCCGCCGACGTAGTCGCGGATTTCGCCGGAGTCGGGGTCGAGGAAGAGGGCGTTGATGGTGAAGTCGCGGCG
>CAYODC010000305.1:0-2929 GCA_964402575.1 uncultured Verrucomicrobiota bacterium | reverse complement strand
ACCCTACCACGAGAGAGCCATCATGGCTATGACATTATTTAAAATGCTCTAGCCGCAGCCGCCTCGGGTGCGACATGGGAGGCTGGCCGTTTCTGGCCGCGAGGTCGTAAATTCTAAGTGCTGATAGGCGAAACGGGGCGCCGCGTGCGCAGCGAGGATCTGCTCAGGGGGCTGTAAAGAAATTCCTGGTGGATGAAGAAACCATGCCGCGAACCGCATCTCCGCGCGCGGCCCCACCCGGAACCCGCATGGAGGAAGAGCGCGGCAGCGACGCGGCGAAATCTGCCTCTAGCCCCTACAGCATGTCCTCGTAGACGATGTAGGCGGTTTCCTCCATCCCCAGGTTGCGATAGACTTCCTGCGCGCGCGAGTTGCCTTTGTGGACATACAGGCGCAACCCGCACACGTTTCCGGCCTCGGCCGCCAGCTCGCGGACTTTCTCGTCCAGCGCGCTGTACACATGGGTGCCGCGCATCTCCGGCTTCACGTAGACGCTCTGGATCCACCAGAACATCTTGTTGCGCCAGTCGCTCCATTCGTAAGTGACCAGCAGGCAGCCGGCCATCACGCCATCGGCTTCGGCCACCAGATAGAACCCGCGCTCCGGATGGCCCATCACCGCGATCACCCCCTGCGCCACCGTGCGTTCATCCAGCGCCAACCCCTCCGTCTCCATCGCCATCGCGCGATTGTAATCCGCGATCCGTCCCGCCTCCGCCGCCGTCGCCATCCGAACTTTGATGTCGCTCATGTTCTGCCTCCCGCCTATTTATCCCAAGATTTCAGTCCGGATGCAAGCGCAACCCTGTGGCCCCATTTTGCCCATGCCACCACCGCCACCAGCAGCACCGCCCGCGCATGCATGGGCCAAGGCAACCCCTCCGCCCCATGCGCGTGATGCGCCACCGACGCCGTGCCCGGCGGGATCCATCCGGCGGGCAGCAACATTTCCACCAGCAAGCCGAACCCGATGGCGCACACGGACAGCACCGTCACGTAGAGGATCGTGCTCCGCAGCCCCAGCAAGCGGTTCACCGCCAGCAATGTCGACGCGCTCACCCCCGGCCCGCCCACCAGAAAGGCCATGGCCGCCCCGGGCGACAGCCCGGCGGCCAGCAGCCCCAACGCAAAGGGCACCGCCGCCGTCGAACAGATGTAGACCGGTATCCCAAACGCCAAGGTCAATACCATCTGGACCAAGGGACTCGAAATCTTCTCCGCCACGTAGTTTTCAGGCACCAGGGTCATCACTGTGGCCGACACCAGCGCCCCCAGCAGCAGCGCCCCGCCCACCGAACGCGGCAGCACGATGAACCCGTTGTGGATCACGCGCCACCACCAGGGACGCGTCTCTGGCTCGGCGTCCGGTTCCTCGGCCGCGCCCGCCGCCGGCGCATCGCCGTTCCACGCCTCGACGACGATCCCGCACGCCACTCCCGACACCAGCGCCGCCAGGGGACGCAGCAACGCAAACAGCCCGCCCATCATGCCGTACGTCACCGCGATGCTGTCCACGCCCGTCTGCGGCGTGCTCATCAGAAACGCCGCCGTCGGCCCCTTCCCGGCCCCATGCTTCCGCAACGTGGCCCCCAGCGGAATCACCCCGCAGGAACACACCGGCAACGGCACCCCGAGCGCCACCGCCTTCAACACCGCCCCAAACCGCCCCCCGCCAAAATGCTCCCGCACCACGCGGGCATTCAGCCACAGCGACAACCCGCCCGCGATCGCAAATCCGCCGAGCACCCAGGGCGCCATTTCCCCCAGCACCACCCAGGTCTGCCGGAGAATCAACCCGCCAATGTGGAAGACTTTTTCCATGACAGGCTACCCTACCACGCCGCCGAAAAATCCGCCAATGCCCCACCCGGAAAGCTGGCGCTGCCTCGTCTTCATGCTATAGTGGCAAAGTATGCATCCCGTCGTCATCAATCTCTTCGGCAAGGATATTTACAGCTACGGACTTCTCGCCGCGGCCGGCTTCCTCGCCGCCCTTCTCACCTGGCAGTGGATCGGACGGCGCGAATGCCACCCCCCCGGATTTGCCGCGGATCTCGGTTTCTGGCTGATGGCCAGCGGCATCGTTGGCTCCCGGATCGCCTACGTGGTCGCCAACTGGTCATATTACCGCGACATGCCCATGGAAATCATCCGCATCGACCAGGGTGGCCTGATTTTCTATGGCGGACTCCTCCTGGCCTCTGCCGTGTTGGCCGCCTTTGCCCGGCATCACCGCCTGCCCCTGTGGCACCTCGCCGACTTCGCCATCCCCGGCCTGGCCATCGGCCACGCCCTCGGCCGCGTGGGCTGCTTCCTGAACGGCTGCTGCTACGGCCGCCCCGCCGGCGATTTCTGCTGCGGCGTGGTCTTTCCCCCCGTCAGCGAACCCGGCCGCCTCTTCCCCGGCATCCCCCTCTTCCCCGTCCAGCTCGCCGAAGCCTTGGCCCTCCTGGCCATCTGGCTCGTCCTCCTCTGGGCCTATCCCCGCCGCCGCCGCGACGGCGCCGTGTTCGCGCTCTATCTGCTCCTCTATCCCCCCTGCCGCTTCTTCCTGGAATATTGGCGTGGCGATGAACGGCAATCCTGGCTCCTCCTCAATGTCGCCCAGATCACTTCCCTCGCCCTCCTCGCCGCCGGCCTCCTGCTGCTGCTTCTCCTCCCCCGCCGCAAGTCCCCCCTCCTGCCCCGCTGACGCCCCCGCCCTCCCAGGCCGGCCACCCCATCCCCAACCCCCCCCCCCACGAGGGCAGCGGCGACTCCTCCCTCCGGGAACGTTTCGGCCGGCCAAACGACATGGCGACAACCGGTTCATTCCGGTCGGACACGAATCTCCACTATCCCTTCGACGGCTCAGCCGTTGCCGATGCCGGCGGCTGCACCGACTTCAAGACCGGCTCGATGTCCGGCCCCGGCCGGAACACCGAGTACA
>CAYODC010000304.1:2158-2939 GCA_964402575.1 uncultured Verrucomicrobiota bacterium | reverse complement strand
CCCGCTCCCTGACCCCTCGCGCCTGCCCCGTGGACGAATCCGTTCTGCCCCCCCAACTTGGGCCCTTCCTCCACCACAGACCATTCATTTCCTCTCAAAACCCAATCCGTCGCGTCGAATACCGGTTCTTCCCCTTTGTCTCGCTTTCCCTCTCCAGCGCCGCCAATCGATCGACGTTCTTCGCATCGCTTCCCAGATAATACATCCCCTGACGCACCGTCCGATAATCCCCCGGCGCCAAATCCGGAATCCGCGCCAGCCGCTCCGCCTCCTCCTGCGTCAGCTTCGTTCGGAACGTCCGCTCGAAAAACTGCCGCTTCCCTTCCTCCTCCAGAAACCCGAACTCCAGCTTGAACGTGAACCGCCGCGCCACCGCCGGATCCAGCGCGTTCCAGTAATTCGTCGCCCCCACCATCACCCCGTTGAAGGTCTCCATCCGGTGCAGCAGCTCGTTCACCTGCGTCACCTCCCAGCTTCGTTGCGCCATGCCCCGGTCCTGCAACAGCCCGTCGATCTCGTCGAAGAACAAGATCGCCTTCTCCGCCTCCGCCTCCTCGAACGCCCGCCGGATGTTCTGCTCCGTCCCCCCCACCCACATGCTGAGGATGTCGCTGCCCATCCGTACCACGACCTTGGTTCCCAGCGCCGCCCCCAGGTATTTCACGAACTCCGTCTTCCCCGTCCCCGGCGGCCCCGACAACAGCAGGTTCATCCGCGGACGGTCCATGCCGCCCGCCACGTCCTCCTCGGATTCCTTGCGGAACCGCCGGATCGCCTCCAC
>CAYODC010000304.1:0-2148 GCA_964402575.1 uncultured Verrucomicrobiota bacterium | reverse complement strand
TCGAGCGAGTAGTCTGCCGCCGGCATCCACTTGCTCTTGTCCGTCTGGATGCCCAGCAATTCGCAATGCGGCGCCAGCAGCTTCTCCACCCATTTTTCGCACTCCGCCGCCTCGGGCTTCACGTCCGCCAGGTTTTTCAGCACAAGGGAAATCCCCCCCGCGCTCACCTCGTACTTCTCCGCCAGCTTTTCTTGCAATCCCTCTGGAAACAGCCCGCCGAGATGGTACTTCTCGACGTTGTTCTTCCAGATGCCCCGCCTCTGCGCCGCCGTCAACTTGTCGAAGCGGATCGAATAGTCGAATCGCCGCCGGCTCGACGGGTCCAACTCCCCCGCCGGCGTATTGCTGATCCAGATGCAAGGCGTCTTCACCTCGTCCAGCAAGTTGTTCAGCAATCCCTTGTCGCCCACCGCCGTCGATCCTCCCCCCAGCAAGGCAAACAAGCCGCCGCCGGACGTTCCCCGGAGCATGTCGTCCGCCTCGTCCACGACCAGCAGGCTCTTCTCCCGGTCCACCTGCGCGTCGCAAAGCCGCAATGCACCGAACCGGAACTCCGGCGTGCTGCACGTGCGCGCCGTGTTGCTGTTCTCGACGTCCTGGGTAATCCCATAACCAACCAAGCCCAGCTCCGCCGCCAGCGATTGCGCAAAACTGCTCTTGCCGCTCCCCGGCACTCCGTATAGCAACACGTGGAATCCCCTGTTCGGATTCCGACTCCGGATCATCACCTTCAGCGTCTCCCCGTGCTTTTCCGCCAAGCTCCCAAAGTAGTTCCACGGCAACGCCTCCCCCTTCAGCCGGGCATAGAATTGCTCCGACAGCGGCTCGTCGGTCAACCCGTATAGAAAATCATCGAAATGGTCATTGTAGTCCAGATCATTGTCGACCAGTTGATATCGCCTCAGCTTCTGGTCCGTGGACAGAATCCTGCGCAATTGGTGCTGCGACAGGTTCAGCCAAGGCAGCAGTTTGTTCATTTTCCGGATCCCATCGGAGGTCCTTTCCCGTCCGGGGGTTTCCAGCACCTTGGCGTGCAGAAGATGTGCCAGCAGCAAAACGTCTTGTTCGTTTTCGGACAATTCAAATAGCCGGCTCAATTCTTGAAAGCGTTCGCCAAACATGTCCTTTTCGCCCGCGCCAGAAACCATGCGGGAGCGAACAACCTCAACCATGTCCAGAATGGCCTGCCGCATGGCGTCTCGGCAGCCTTCTTCTGTCCATAGTGCATCCAACATCTCCGGCACGGTTTGTCGCGGATGCCTGTTCATCATTAGGATCCTCAAATCTTTGGGATTCTTGATCTTCGGTAATACTTTCTCATGCGTTTCTTCGTCGTTTTTCTTCTCTCCGAATCCCGCCGGCAATGGAATCCCCCTTGTATCAAGCGCTTGGCCAATGGCATCCAGGATTTGCTCCCGACCCATGACTTCTCCAATGATGTTGAAATAGTCCCGATCATCAACCTCCTGCTTGAATCGCCGGATGTGGTTGCTATAGAAACCCAGCGCCTTCCCCATCAAAAACGCCGAGCCTTCGCCCTGTGCTTCCGTTTGCATTTCCACTCCCTTTTCTTTCAAAGGCCCCGCTTTCGCGGGGCCAATCCCGATTCTTCAACCCCTACGGCAAATGCGCCCACTTCTTGTACTTCGGACAACTGGAGCTGCCACTCACCTTGACTGTCCTCAGCTCGCACGAAAAACTCCCACCCTCATATCCAAGCCGTTTCGGATTCGAGCGGTTGATCTCCCTCTTCCCACCCCAATACTCGCACGTGGCGCACTTCTTCGAATTCGCATCCGTCGTAAACATGTCTCGATCCCTTTCGTTGGTCCCGACTCCGCACCATGCCAAGCCGGGTGGACGACATACTGCAATCCCCGTGCCAACTTCCCCTCCTCGCCCCTCACCCTCCAGCCCAACAGACCCCCACGGGTTTATCCCGTGGGTGAATCAGGCCCCACAGCGAAATTTACCGCCCGCCACGATTAACTCTCGGCCGCCCTCTCCCCATCCACGCCCCGCTCAACTATTGACCACCCCCATTCATTCTTTCACCCCTTGCCCCCTCCCAATTTGCGTCCATCCGCGTCCATTTGCGGTTCCCCTTTCCCCATCCTGCCCATCCTGTAAATCCTGTCTATCCCGGCT
>CAYODC010000303.1:0-2959 GCA_964402575.1 uncultured Verrucomicrobiota bacterium | reverse complement strand
CCCCGGACTCGTCGCCAGCGTCAGCCGCGCCGTCGCATACATCCCCGGACGCAGCGGCCAGGCCCCGTCCGCCTTCGCATTGGCCAGGTGCACCTCCGCGCGCACGGTCCGCGTCGCCGGATCCGCCTCCGGAAACACCCGCGCCACCGTGCACTCCACCTCCCGGTCCGGCCAGACATCCGTCGCAACCGCCACGCGCGTCTTCCCCTCCTCCAGCATCGGCAGCAGCCGCGCCGGCACCGCCAGCATCAGCCGCAGCGGATCCAGTTGCGCCACCCGCACAATCGCCGCCGCCGGCCCGACCATCGCCCCCGGATCGGCCCGGCGCTCCGTCACCACCCCGTCCATCGGCGCCCGGATGAGCGTTTCATCCAGATTCACCTTCGCCAGTTCCAGCTGCGCCCGGGCCTGCGCCAGCGCCGCCTGCGCGCTTTCATGGGCCGTCACCGCGGCATCGCGCGCCTGCTCCGTCGCCACGTCCTCGGCAAACAGCGCCTCCAGGCGCTGCCGCTCCCGCTCGCGATCGGCCAGCGTCACCTCCGCCTGCCGCGCCTGCGCCTCCGCCAGCGCCACCTGCGCCTCCAGCTCGCGCCGGTCCAGCTCGGCAATCACCTCGCCGGCCTTCACCTCCGTCCCTTCCGTCACCGGCCGTCCGTCCGCCAGCTCCAGCTTCACCAGCCGGCCCTGGATCTTGGGCTTCAGCTCCACCGCCAGCGGCGACTCCAGCTCTCCTGTGAACAACAGCGTCTCCGACATGTCCCGCCGCTCCACGAACGCCGTCCGCACCGCCACCGGCCCGCGCTCCTTCGCCCCCCCCGCCGGCGCTTCCTTCTTCGAACAGCCGGCCGCTCCCGCCGCCAACACCGCGCACATCATCCAAGCCATTGTTCCGTTCATGGTTCCTCTCCGTTTTCCCGCGCTTCCGCAATGGCCCGCAACACCGGCGCATCGGGCAGGGCCTCCGGCGACAGAAGCCCCATCGCCTGCTGCAGCGCCACCCGCGCCATCGCGTGGCTGAAAATCGACTGGTAATGGTTCGCCGAAGCCCGCGTCAGCGCCTGCCGCGCATCCATCACCTCCACCGGCGTGTTCCGCCCTTCCTTCAGCCCCGCCTCCACCAGCCGCAGCGCCTCCCGCGCCGTCTCGAGGTTCTGGCTCTGCGAATGCGCAAACTCCGCGGCCGTCTTCAGCGACAGCACCGCCTGGCGGATCTCGCTCACGACCTTTTCCTCCGCGTCCTGCAGGGCAATCTCCAGCTGGCGCAGCCGCGCCCGCTCCTGCGCCAGCACCCCGCTGCGCCCGAACCCGTCGAACAGCGGCAGGCTCGCCTGCACCCCTGCCTGCCATTCGTCCCCCCAGGCGTCCCGCATGGATTCGCGCGGATCGGGATTCGCCCACGACTGCGACACATAGCCCGACACCTCCGGCAGGTAGCGGCTCCGGGCGACCGTCACGCTTTCGCGCTGCATCCGCAGGGCGTATTCGGCCACGTCCAGGTCCGCGCGAAGCGAAAGCGCCGTCCGCGCGGCGTCCGCAAAAGCCATCGTCTCGGCCACCATCGGCAGCTCGTCCACCAGCTCCGCCGCGCTCTCCGGCGAGGCGCCCATCAGCCGGTACAAGGCCGTGTAGGCCACGTCCCGGTCGTTCCGCGCCTGCAGCACCTGCGCCCGGAAGTTCGACACCTCCACCCGCGCCCGCAATTCGTCGTAGTTCGACGCCATGCCCTGCCGCCGCCGCGCCCGGGCATCCTCCAATTGCCGCCCGGCCGTCTCCAGCGCCGTCTGGTTCACCTCCAGCAGGTGCTCGCTCAGCACCGCCTGGTAGTAGGCCCGCGTCGTCTCCCGCTGCACCCCTTCCGTCGCCACCCGGATCGACGCCTCCGCCCAGGCCTCGTACAGCCGGGCCGCCCGCAGCGCCGCCCCGATCCGGCCGTTGAACAGCGGCTGCGCCAGCTTCAACCCCGCGCTATACTGGTTTTGGAACCGCGTCGTCACCGATTCCCCGCCCGGAGCCGCCGTGCCCAGCTCCTCGTCCCGCCGCACGTAGCCGCCTGTCAGGTCCAGCGAAGGCAGCGCCTCCGCATAGGACGCCTCGATCCGCCCGCGCGCGATCTCCCGCTCCTGCCGCTGCTGCTGCAGCGAACGGTTGTAGACCAGCGCCATCGCCACCGCCTCCGACAACAGCAACGGCCCCGCCAGATAAACCCCGCTGTCCGTCGTGGACTTCCGCGCCAAATCCTCCACGCGGCGCCCGGCCGACGCGGACCGGATCTCCCTCATCTGCGCCGCGCCGGGCACCCCGAGGCATCCCGCCAGCACCGCCACCGCCACGCCCGCGCCGGCCGCCCGCAACCCCGCCGCGGACATTCCTCCCGGTTTTCCTCTGTTCTCCATCATGCGTCCTCGATTCCCCCTGCAGTCGCCGCCCCCCCCGCCCCGGTTACACCCGGCACGGCTTTTTTCCCGCCCACCGCCCCTTGCCCCACGGCGCGCCAGCCATTCTCCGAGCTCCCGCTTCATGCGCTCCCTGCCTCACGGCACCAGCGGCGTCAGCCGCGCCGGGTCGCGCAAATCCTCTTCGAACACCCGGCTCAGCTCTCGCCACACCGGCCCCGGCTTCCCGCCCCCCACCGGCCGCCCCGCGAACTCCGTCACCGCCGTCACGTGCGGCGTCGTCCCGAACACCAGCATCTCCGCCGCCTGCTCCAGCTCCGCACGCGAAACATCGGCCTCCTCCACTCCCGCCAGCACTCCGGCCGGCACCAGCTTCTCCCGCGCCAGCGCCAGCACCCGCCGCATCGTCGTCCCCGCCAGGATATGGTCCGGCTTCGGCACCCGCAGCACCCCCCCCGCCGTCACCATCCCGAAATTCTCCGTCGGCAGCTCCGTCATGTGCCCCTGCGCATCGAACCCCAGCATGAAATCCACCCCCGCATCCACCGCCTGCTTCTTCATCAGGA
>CAYODC010000302.1:0-2961 GCA_964402575.1 uncultured Verrucomicrobiota bacterium | reverse complement strand
GCCCTCCCCGAAGACCGCCTCCTCGCCACCACATTCCTGCAAAATCCCGTCCTCCACCACCTCTTCGAACGCCCCTCCTCCGGCCCCGTCGAACTCCTCCGCGAACAAGCCTTCGAAGCCATCCTCGACACCCAATGGCTCTCCGGAAAAATCGACCGCCTCCAGCTCGCGCTCGGCCCCGACGGCCGCCCCTGCCGCGCCCGCATCTTCGACTTCAAGACCGACCGCACCCCCGACCCCGCCCGCCACCGCCCCCAGATGGACGACTACCGCCAAGCCGTCGCCCTCCTCTATGGAATCCCCCCCTCCCACATCACCTGCACCCTCCTCTTCCTCCGCCCCGGCATCGCCATCGATCTCTGACCATCCCCTTGCCCGAGGGCGCATCTCCATTTCATTGCCCTCCAACGGCGGCTGGAAGCCGATCTATGGAATCTGACGGGAAGGGCGGCATCCTGCCGCCCCTTTTTGGGTCCCAATTGGATATTGAAGATTGAATATTGAAGATTCGAAGTCAATGAAACGGGGATGCGCCCCTTGCCCGACAGAAATCCCCCCCCCTGCTTGACCCGTTTCCCGGCCCGGCATAGACTGCCCGGTTCATGAATATGCGTATTCTCATCTGGACGGGCCTCCTGCTGAGCGCGGCGCTGGCGTCGGCGGTAACACCCGTGCCCATGGCCAGCCAACCCGGCCTGGCCTATTCGGAGACGTTCGGCGACGTCGCCAATTGGGCGGAGAATTTCGGATCCGGCTCCGGCGCAAACCGCTTCGGCACATTGCCGGCCAGCGGATCGGGTGCGATTCCCCAAGCCACCCGCCTCACGGTGGCCAGCACCAACTGGGCGAGCGACAGCACCGCCGGCAAGCAAAAAGGCAGCGGGGCGCTGCTGCTGCTCGCGACCGGGAAGTCCGACAACACGGCGTCCGTGGCCGTCGATTTCTTCATGGATTTCTCCGGGGTGAACGCCGGAACCCTGGGCTACGACTGGGCCACGGTCAACAACTCGACCGGCGATCGCAAGAGCTCGTTGCGGGTGTACGCAAGCACGGATGGCATGGCGTTCACGGAGCTGACGTCCGCCCAGGTCCTGAATTGCCAGAACAACGTGGCGGCCGGCGGAACCCTGTCCGGCATCGCCCTGCCGGCGAGTTTCAACAACTGCGCCACCGCCCGGCTGCGCTTCTATTCTCACAACGGCACCGGCGGCACGACCGGCAGCCGCCCCAAGATCAGCATCGACAACCTGACGGTGACGGCCACGGCGGGCAGCGGCGACTATCCCACGGTGACGATCACCAACCCCGCGCTGACCGAATTCACCGTGGGCTATTCCACCCGGACGCAAAATTTTTCGGGCCGGTGCAACACCAACGCCGTGGGCCAATTGGTCTGGACCAATGCCCTGACCGGCGATAGCGGAACCATCGAAGCCCGCACCAACTGGGTCATCCCCGACATGTATTTGGGCGTCGGCACGAACGTCGTCGCGGTGCGGGCCACCAATCAGGCGGGGGTCGCTTCCAGCAGCCAGGCGAGCATTTGCCGCGACATGCGCGAATTCATCAAGGTGATGACGGCCAACCTGACGGATCGCACGACCAACAACCAGATGCGCTACATCGCCACCTCGGAGCGGATTTTCAAGGCGCTCCAGCCGGACGTCGTGGCCATCCAGGAATTCCTGGTGACCAACGCGAGCCGCCGGGCCTACGTGGATGCCGTGTTCGGAACAAACTACGATTATACCTCGGCGGGCAGCACGCTGCCCAACGGCGTCATCAGCCGCTGGCCCATCACGGCGTCCGGCGGGTGGACCGATACGCAGGTGTCCGGACAGGTTTTCGCCTGGGCGACCATCGATCTGCCGGGAACCCAGGATCTGCATGTCGTCAGCGTCCATCTGAAATCCGGGGCCGATTCCGAAGCCACCCGCAAGAAAGAGGCGGCGATCCTCACGAACCAGATCCGCAAGGCCAACTGGCCCGCCTCGGATTTCATCGTGATCGCCGGCGATTTCAACACCCCCAACCGCAACGACGACGCCTTGCTGACGCTTTCCAACGTCGTCACCGACGCCCATCAGCCCGCCGACCAAGCGGGCGACGACGATACCAACCTCACCCGGGCCTATCCGTACGACTATGTGCTTCCGAATCCCCTATTCAACAACTGCCTGGTGCCGCTGACGCTGGGCGGCCTCGTGTTTCCCAACGGCGTGGTTTTCGACAGCCGCATTTGGAATCCGCCCCCGGCGCCCGTCCAGACCAACGATTCCGCCGGCACGGACATGCAGCATCTGGCCGTGATGAAGCAGTTCGCCTTGCTCACCTGCTCGGATTGCGACGACGACGGCATGCCGGACTCCTGGGAAAACGGGCATTTCGGTTCCCTCACGAACGTTTCCGCGCGCTCCGATTGGGACGACGATGGCTTTCCCGACGTGGACGAATACCGGGCGGGCACGCAGCCGACCAACGGCGCCTCCGGCCTGTTCTTGAACGCGCCGGCCGCTGCCGAAGGCACCGCCCATCTCGTGCGGTGGGACAGCGTGGATGGAAAGCGCTACCGGGTCTTGCGCTCCACGAATCTGCTGAACGACTTCGTGACCATCCAGTCAAACATCCCCAGCCACGCGCCCCACAACGTCATCACCGACTACCCGCCGGCAAGTCCGACCTTGCTGTACGGCGTCGGTCTCGATCCCTGAGGCCGGCAGATCCGGGCCCGGGCGCGGAACATGAAAAACCCCGCCACCAGGCCATGTGGCCGCGAGTGGCGGGGATCCATCGCCGAATTTGGGCCGAAAAAAAAGTGGAGCCGGGTAGCGGAAGCTGTCCGAACTCACTTTGACCCTGAGTATGCTAAATGCGCCCGGCCACTCGATCGGGCGCGCTCTACGGATCAAAAGAGGCGCCGCGTGCTCCGCTCAACAGCCCCGGAAAACAGCCCTAGAGCAA
>CAYODC010000301.1:2088-2972 GCA_964402575.1 uncultured Verrucomicrobiota bacterium | reverse complement strand
GGTAGCGCACGCCGCCCTTCGTCGGCCCTCGCTCGGAGTTGTGCTGCACGCGATAGCCTTCGAACACTTCCACGTGGCCGTTGTCCATCCGGATCGGCACCGAGACGATTAGCGCCCGCTCGCAGTGGCGCATCTTGGCGTGGATGTTGGGATCGAGATTCATCCGCTGCGCCACGCGGTCGATCTGCTGGCAAGCCATGTTCCAGAAACTGAATTTCGCACTCATGGGGCTCCTTGAGTTGGCATCTTTCCAAAGAATAAGGTTACTCCCCCGCCTCACGCCGGGAAAAGAAAATCCGCGGCCATCGCCCGTATTGTTTTACCCGCCGCGAAAACGCTTTGCCTCCCCGCACCCGTCCACTCGCAACCGCTCAACCCGGCCTTTCCACCGTCACCCGCCGCGATTCTTCGCCGTCCTCCCCCGCCTCCATCCGGACATGCCAGCAGTCGTCCGGCAGCAGTTCCGCCGCCCGCTCGGCCCACTCGATGGCCACGATCCCGTCGTAGTGCGCCAAATAATCCTCCAGCCCCAGCCCGTACGCATCCGCCGCCCCCCGGATCCGGTACAGGTCGATATGCGCCAGCCCCCGCCGCCCCCGATACTCGTTGATCAGCGTGAACGTCGGGCTCCCCACCGGCCGCCGCACCCCCAGCGCCCGCGCCAACCCCTGCACGAAACACGTCTTGCCCGCCCCCAGATCCCCGTGCAGACACACCACCGCGCCCGTCGGCAGTTCTGCCTCCACCTGCGCCGCCAGCGCCTGCGTCTCTTCCGCCGAGCGGGTCTCGACCTGCCGTTTCACCGTCTTCATCGGCCGGCCAGCTCACCGTAAAACCCCCGGAAAGGCAAGCTCCCAATGCATCGCCCCGAAAGGTCCGCCCTT
>CAYODC010000301.1:0-2078 GCA_964402575.1 uncultured Verrucomicrobiota bacterium | reverse complement strand
CCCCGTCCCCGCCCTCCGCCTATTTCGCCGCCATGAAATCGCGCCGCGCCGCGCGCAGCCGGTCCTCGCTGAGATGCAGCTGCGCCAGGTCGTCCGGACTCAAGTCCCGCGTGATGATCTCCATCGGCAGCCCGTCGATCACCAGCAGCTCCCCCAGATAGACATATGAGGCCAGCACATGCAGCCTCCCCCCCTCCCTCGGCCGGTGGTGGTGGCGGATGGCCGACAGTAGCTTCTCCGGAAACTCCCACTTCTGGCAAAGCCGCGCGCCCACCTCGCAATGGCTCAGACCGAAATGCTGCTCCTCCATGCTGATCATGGCCTGCCGCTCGTCCCAGGAAGTGCCCAGCAACGCCCCGCCCCACTGCTGCGTCGCCAGCAGCAGCACTAGCTTGCCAATGTTGTGCAGCAGCCCCGCCACCTTGCACACCTCCTGGTCGTGGCGGGGAAGCCCCCCCTGCTTCGCCAGCAGGCAACACGCCAGCGACACCTGCTCGGAATGCGCGAAATAGTCGTCCAGGTGCTTCAACCGGCAAAACGATGCGCGCACAAGCCGGTTCGAGTAGGACACCAGAATGTAGTCCACCAGGTTGTCCATCCCGTAGTACAGTACCGCCTCGCCCACTGTCTCCACCGAGTGCCCCACCCCGTACGCGGCTGAATTCGCGAAACGCAGCAGGTCGGCGCACAACCCCGGATCCTTCTCGATCCACGGCACGATCCGCGCGAAATCCACGTTCGGATCCTGCACCGCGTCGCGCAGCTTCAGCGCCGTCGCCGGCATCGCCGGCAGCTTCTCGATCTGGCGGATGATCCGCTCCGTCACCGCGTCGCGCTTCGCCTCGCGCTCCGCCTCCGATCCCGCCTCCCTGGTGGCTTCCTCTTTCACCACCCGCCATCTTATCCCGCCCCCCGCCCCCGTTCAAGCGCGGCCGCCTCCCCAATTTAGCTGTTTTCTTTCGCCCGGGTTTCGTCCAAACTGCCCCCCCATGGAACACGAGAGCCGTCCATCCCCCCGGCCCGCTCTTCCGGGATATGAACTGCAGCGCCGCCTCGGCGCCGGCGGCACCTCCACCGTCTGGCTCGCCAAGCAGCTCTCCCTCGACCGCGTCGTCGCCATCAAGATCCTTTCCCCCGGACTGCTCGCCGACGAAGAGGCCCGCGCCCAGTTCCAGCGCGAGGCCCGCGCCGCCGCCAAGCTCTCCCACGCCGCCATCGTCGGCATCCTCGATTTCGGCGAACACCAGGGCACCCTCTACTACGTCATGGAGTACGTCGACGGCACCAACCTCGCCGACTGGCTCGCCCAAAACCAGCGCATGGCCCACGGCCAGGTCCTCAAGCTCGCCGAAATCATCGCCGGCGCCCTCGACATCGTCTGGCGCGAATCCTCCCTGATCCACTGCGACATCAAGCCTGGCAACATCCTCCTCGGCACCGACGGCGCCGTCAAGCTGACCGACCTCGGCCTCGCCCGCATCGCCGGCTCCGCCGCCACCCGCGAACCCGCCGCCTGCATCGAGGGCACCCCCACCTATATCGCCCCCGAACAGATCGAAGGCCTCGAACCCGACTGCCGCAGCGACATCTATTCCCTCGGCCTCACCCTCTACCACCTCCTCACCGGCACCCCCCCCTTCGAAGGCTTCTCCCTCCAGGAAATCCTTGAAGCCCAGCAAACCGACTTCCTGCCCGACCCCTGCGACATCCTCCCGCGCCTCCCCGTCTCCTACGGCTGGCTCCTCGCCAAAATGACCGCCAAGGATCCAGCCAAGCGCCCCCAGAACTGGACCGACGTCCTCAAGGACCTCCACCAGATCAAGACGGGCAAGTCCCCGCCAACGCCCCAACGCCCGCGCCAACACCCTCAACCTCTCCGCCGCCGCCAAAAAAGCCATCACCCTTTCCGGTTCCCACGAAGCGCTCATCGGCTCGCAGAAGCGTTCCGCCGCCGCTTCCTTCAACCCCGGATCCTCCGGCGGCGGCTTCCTCCGCTTCCTCTTCTTCCTCCTCTTCCTCGGCGGTGTCCTGGGCGCCATCTGGCATTTTGGCCTCAAGGACAATCCCCAGTTCCGAGC
>CAYODC010000300.1:0-2972 GCA_964402575.1 uncultured Verrucomicrobiota bacterium | reverse complement strand
AGCGGTGACGGGGCGGGCGATCGCGGTGACGGGGAACGTGGGGTGGACGGCGGCGCGGGGGGCGAACTCGACGTGGATCACGGTGACGGGCGGGGCGTCGGGCAGCGGCAACGGGACGGTGACGTACCGGGTGGCGGCGAACGACGGGGCGTCGGCGCGGACGGGGACGGTGGTGGTGGCGGGCGGCGGGATCACGCGGACGCACAAGGTGGTACAGGCGGCGCCGCCGCGGCGGGTGGATCTGGTGATGAAGAACGTGGTGGCGACGCGACCGTCGAGCACGCTGTCGCGGACGTTTGCGTCGTGCCGGTTCGACGTGCAGAACAAGGGTCCGTATTCGGGTCTGGGGACGCTGAAGGTGGAGTTCTACCTGTCGAAGGACACGACGTTCGGGAACGCGGACGACGTGAAGATCGGGGAGACGAGCTTTGCCGGGCAGACGATCGGGGCGGGGGCAACGAAGCGGTACACGCTGACGTCGACGCGGCGGGGGCAGATGGTGAAGTTCTGGACGGTGGCGCGGACGGGACCGGCGAGCTATTACGTGTTCGCGAAGGCGTCGAGCACGACGACAGAGGCGCAGGCGGCGGACAACCGGGGGCGGACATCGACGAAGTTCCGGTACACGGGCGGGGCGTGGGTGGATCTGTCGGTGAAGAGCCTGCGGGCGACGCGTCCGTCGAGCACGGCGTCGCGGAAGTTCACGGCGTGCTCGTTCCAGATCTATAACCGCGGTCCGGCGCTGAGGCGGGGGACGGTGAAGGTGGAGTTTTTCCTGTCGAAGGACACGCGGTTCGGAAACTCGGATGACCGGAACATCGGAGACACGACGTATACGGGGCTGTCGATCGCGGCGGGGGCGCGAAAGAGCCTGGCGCTGAGCTCGACGCGGTTGCGGCAGATGACGCGGCGCTGGACGACGTCGCTGGCGCCGTCGGGGAGCTATTACCTGATGGCGCGGGTGAGTTGCTCGACGGCGACGGAGACGAAGCCGAGCGACAACCGGACGCGGACAACGTCGAAGTTCCGGTTCACGGGGGGGAGCCGCAGCGGGAAGAAATCGGGCTTGGAGTTGGGGGGTACGGCGTGGGCGCGGGCGGAAACCGGAGCGTGGAACTCGGCGCCAGAGCTGATCGACGGGGATCCGGAGACGGTGTGGACAGGCGCGGGGGCCGGGCCGTGGGCGGTGGCGGTGGACCTGGGCGGAACGATTCCGTTGGAGGCGCTGGACATCGAGTATACGGGCGAACCGTGGGAGTCGGTGAACGTGCTGGGCACGGAAGACCTGCTGGAGTGGTTCGACCTGATGGCCATCACGAACCCGCCGGTGCCGTGCCGGGCGGTGTTCTTCGACTTCGAGAGTGGTGAGGACGACCAGACCCCGGCCATTGGGGAGATTGGGTGGGAATGATGAGGAAATTCGGGGGGGGAGTTTTCCAAGTCAATTTGTGATCCGACCGAGAAGGTTAATTGTGCGTTAACCCTATGATTTCGTCTTGTGGGGGGGGTGGGAAGGGCTAAGATTTGAAGGTGGCATAGGCTTCCATGAGGAGGGTCGCATGAGGACTGCTCATTGGGTTGTAGTTCTGGGCGTTGGGTTGGGCGGGTTGGTCTGGAATCCGGGCGCGGAGGGGGCGGCGCGGTACGTGAACCAAGGCAACGCGAGTCCGGTGTCGCCGTATACCAACTGGGCGGCGGCGGCGACCAACATTCAGGACGCGGTGGACGTTTCGCTGGACGGGGACGTGGTTTGGGTGACCAACGGGGTGTACGAAGAGGGCTACCGGACCAATTATCCGATCGGATCGGGAGTGCGGACGCGTGTGGTGGTGTCGAAGGCGATCACGCTGCGGAGCGTCAACGGGGCGGGGGTGACGGCGATCAAGGGGAACCTGCCGAACGGGTCTTATGCCGTGCGATGTGTGTACCTGACGAACGGGGCGACGCTGATCGGGTTCACGTTGACGAACGGAGCGACGTGGGCGGTGGGCACGCAGGATGCCAAGACCGAGAATGGCGGCGGGGTGTGGTGCGAGGGGACGAATGCGCGGGTGGTGGATTGCGTGCTGACGACCAACACGGCGTATTGCGGCGGCGGAGGGGCCTACCAAGGGACGCTGAGCAACTGCTTGTTCCGGTTCAACCATGCGCGCGTCTACGGGGGCGGGGCCTACCAAAGCACCCTGCAAAACTGCGAGCTCAGGACAAACTATTCGGCCAGCGTGGGCGGGGGGGCGAGCTACAGCGCAGTGCAGGATTCGATCTTGCAGGGGAACCGGGCGGCGGGCGGGGGCGGATCGTTCTATGGCAGCCTGCGCAACTGCCTGGTGATGAGCAATACCACAACGAGCCGGGGCGGGGGGGCGCAATGGAGCACGTCGGAGAACTGCACGTTCGTCAACAATCGGGCCAACTCGGAAGGCGGCGGGGTGTTCGAGGGAACCCATCTGAACAGCATCATCTACTACAATTCCGCGCCGTCGGGGTCCAATGCGTTGAACGGTGTATTCACCAACTGCTGCATCACGCCTTCGCCGTCGGGGACAGGAAACCTGACGGCCGCGCCGGGGATCGCCAGCCTGACGGATCCGCAACTGCTGGCGGGGGCGCCGGCTATTGATGCCGGCACGAACCAGGCGTGGATGGCGGGGGCGGCGGACCTGGCCGGGCGGGCGCGCATCAACGGTGGCGTCGTGGACATCGGGGCCTACGAGTTTCATGCCGGGAATCAGACGGGGGCGCTGGCGGTGGCGTGCACGGTTGACCGGACCAATGCGGCGGCGGGGTACGTACTAACTTTCACCGGGACGGTGCAGGGGTCTCCGCTGCA
This sequence comes from uncultured Verrucomicrobiota bacterium, assembly GCA_964402575.1. Taxonomy (GTDB): domain Bacteria; phylum Verrucomicrobiota; class Kiritimatiellia; order CAIQIC01; family Lenti-01; genus Lenti-01. Next base: position 142 of record CAYODC010000300.1, on the reverse strand, counting down.
ACTGGCGTGGGTGTGGGGGGACGGGCAGGCGGAACCCAACCAGTTGATTGCGACCCATTCGTTCTCGGCCACGGGGGTGTACGCGGTGGTGTTCCGGGCCAGCAACCTGACGACGACAGCATCGGCGATCCGGCGACGCTGG
>CAYODC010000299.1:0-2976 GCA_964402575.1 uncultured Verrucomicrobiota bacterium | reverse complement strand
AGCAAATTCAGATTTACTGTGGCCGTTTATGAACGGCCATAGAGATCGGCTCACCTGGAGGGTTCTCCCTACCCGAAGCCTCATAAACGGCGTTTCGGTAGGGCGAGGCGTCCCTGCCGAGCCGGGCTGTTTCCGGTGCTTGAGCGGCTACACCATTTCCGAAAATGCTCTAGCCCCCGCGATAGGCCGACCGGCCGGATTCCGGCATCAAGAAGAGGCGGCTTCTTGCAACTCGGCCAATGTGGTCCGCCCTTCATACAGCGCTTTCCCCACAATCGCCCCCGCCAGGTTGGGGCGCGCCAGATCGCGCAAGCGGCGAATGTCGTTGGCTGTCGTGATGCCCCCCGAGGCAATGATCTGGCAATCCGGCCCCACCGTGTCGCACATCGTGGCATTCCCGGCGAAATTCGGTCCCCGCAACATGCCGTCCGTGGCGGTGTCGGTGTAGATGATGGTCCGGACGCCAGCCTGGACAACGCGCGCGGCCAGTTCCACGGCCGAAGTGCGCGTGGTTTCCGTCCACCCCTTGACCTGCACGTATCCGTCCCGCGCATCGATGCCCACCGCCAGGCGGTCCCCGTACTGGCGGGCCAGGGACATCAGTTCCTCGGTCCGGTTCAGCGCCCGGGTGCCGAGAATGACGCGCCGCACCCCCCGCGTCAGTAGCGCATCCAGATCCGCATTGGTGCGCAGACCACCGCCGCATTCCACGGGAATGCCGCCGGTCTTCACCATGTCGCCGATGATGTCCAGATGCACCGGGCATCCCTGGAACGCGCCGTCCAGGTCCACCACGTGCAGCCATTGGGCCCCGTGCCGCGCCCACATCCTCGCTTGTGCCGCCGGATCTTCCCCGTAAACGGTCACCTCGTCCGCCCGCCCCTGGCGCAGGCGCACGCATTTGCCGCCCTTGAGGTCCACGGCCGGAAGAATCGTGAATTCATGCATGGTTCTCACTCCTGGCTCCATTCAATGAAGTTCTTGAGCAATCTCAAGCCGGCTTGCTGGCTCTTTTCGGGATGGAACTGGACCGCCGCCACCCGCCCGCGCTGCACGGCCGACACATACTCCCGCCCGTATTCCGTTCGTCCGGCGGCCCACCCTTCCGCCTGCGCCAAATAATAGGAATGCACAAAATAGAAATAGGTGCCGTCCGGGATCCCCCGGAAAAGCGGACTGTCGATTCCCGGCGCCCTTCGCACCCGGTTCCAGCCGATCTGCGGCACTTTCAACTCCGCCGACGGCGGAAAGCGGACCACCGGAGCGGACACCACGCCCAGTCCCTCCACCCCGGGAGATTCTTCGCTCGATTCTGCCAGCGCCTGCAGCCCTAGGCAGATTCCCAGTAGCGGCCGGTCCGCCTCCATCCACTCTCGCAGCGGGGCCTCAAAACCGTGGGCCTTCAAATGGGCCATGCAATCGCCAAACGCCCCGACCCCCGGCAGGATCAGGGCATGGCACTCCGCCATCTCCTCCGGATCGTTCAACACGCGCGAAGGCGCCTCCAGATAGGCCAGCGCATTGGCCACGCTGCCCAGGTTCCCCATGCCATAGTTGATCACTCCGATCATCGGGTACTGCTTCTGTTCCTGGCCGCGGCGTCCCGGCGACGCCCTACAGCACACCCTTGCTCGAAGGAATGCCTTTCACGCGGGGATCCCTGCGGCAGGCCATTTTCATCGCGCGGGCCATGCCCTTGAAAACCGATTCCCACGCATGGTGGGCATCGGTTCCATAGAATTGCCGGATGTGCAGATTCATGCGCGTCTGCGTCGTGAACGCCCGCAGGAATTCCCCCAGAAGCCCCAGGTCGAAATCCAGGATCTTCTTCTTCTTGTTCGCCATGTCCACCACGAGATATGGCCGTCCGCCCAGATCGATCACCACTCGGCTCAAGGTCTCGTCCATCGGCATCAGGCTGAACCCATACCGCTCGATCCCCTTGCGGTCGCCTAGCGCGGCGTTCAAGGCATCCCCCAGGGCCAATCCAACATCCTCCACCGTGTGGTGGTAGTCCACCGCCAGATCCCCCTCGGCATGGAGCTGCAGATCAATCAGCGAATGCTTGGCGAACAATTCCAGCATGTGATTGAAAAACGGGATGCCCGTGTCGATCGCATACGATCCGCTCCCGTCCACATCCAGTTCAACGCGGATGCGGGTCTCGCGCGTGTTCCGTTCCACCTTGGCTTTTCGCTGGTTCTTCATGGAGCGCAACATACCCCGCCCGCAACCGGTTGCGCAACGGATTTTCACGCAACCGGCCGCGGGTCCTTGGCCCGCCTTCTCAGAAAGCGACGGTGGGTGCCGTTTCCGCGCCCTGCGTCGCCTCGAACGCCGTGCGGGGCAAAAAGCCCGCCAACCGGGCCAGGATCGCCGTCGGCATGGACCGGACGGTCGTGTTGTAGGCCTGCACGGCCTCGTTGTAGCGCTGGCGCTCGACGTTGATCCGGTTTTCCGTTCCCGCCAGTTCATCCTGCAAGGCGATGAAGTTCTGGTTGGCCTTCAGCTCCGGATAGCTTTCCACGACCACCATCAGCCGGCCGAGCGCGCCTTCCAGCATGGAAGCCACCCCGGCTTTCTGCTCCGGCGTCTTCGCTTCGCCCCATTGGCTGCGCAGCCGCGTGACTTCCTCCAACACCCCCTTCTCGTGCGCCGCATAGCCCTTGACCGTGTTGACCAGATTGGGAATCAGGTCGAAACGTCGCTGCAGCACGGATTCCACGTTGCCCCACGCCTTGTTGCATGCCTCGTCCTTGGCCACCATGCCGTTCCACAGTCCCATCAGAAACAGCCCGATCACCACCAAGACCAATACCGCCACGCCGCCCGCCACCAAGCAACCTTTCATCTCCGGATCCTTTCTGCTGACTGTTTGACCATCACCAACCACCACTGGCTCCGCCTCCGCCCGAGCGTCCGCCGCCAAACCCTCCGAATCCACCGCCCCCCCCGCGGCTAAAGCCGCCCCCCGTC
>CAYODC010000298.1:2080-2984 GCA_964402575.1 uncultured Verrucomicrobiota bacterium | reverse complement strand
TGGCCATGGCCACGCCGAAGCTGGTGGAGCCCTTGTAGCCGATGATGTGGTAGGCGGAGCGGCGGACCTGTTCGAGAACCTGGGGGCGGCGGTGGAGGAAGTCGCACTTGCGGCAGACGGCGCAATAGTCGTCCATGGCGAGGCCGCCGACATGGACGAGCGACCAGGCGGCGAATTCGCTGTCGCCGTGTTCGCCGAGGATGGAGGCGTGGACATTCATAGGGGAGATGCCGCAATGCTCGGCGAGGAGCCAGCGGAAGCGGGCGGAGTCGAGGACGGTGCCCGAGCCGAGGAGGCGTCCGCGGGGCCAGTTGGTTTGGAGGCGGGCGACGTGGGTGAGGACATCGACGGGGTTGGTGGCGACAAGGACGATGGCCTGGGGGTTGACGGACTGGATGGAGGCGACGATGCCGGTGACGATGCGGGCGTTGATCTGGAGGAGGTCGAGGCGGCTCTGTCCGGGGTTGGCCTGGGCCTTGCCGGCGGTGACGACGACGACGGTGGCGTCGCGGTAGGCGTCGGGGGCGGCTTCGTCGCGGATGGAGACGTTGGGATAGAAGGGGGCGCCGTGGGCGAGGTCGAGGGCCTGGCCCTTGGCGAGGTCGGCGTTGGCATCGACGAGGACGATTTCCTCGGCGGCGCCGGACTGGGCCAGGGCAAAGGCAAACCCGGAGCCCACGGCGCCGGCGCCCACGATGACGACTTTTCTCGAAAGGTTGTCTGCCATGGTTGCTCCAAACCTTTTACAAGTATACCTCAACCGGGTTCATTCCGCTCCCGGGGATTCCTTCGATTTACCTCGATAATATAGCGATCCCCGGGGGAGGGAAAGAATTATTTACAGGATCTTAACATTATATTTTTTCCACAGTGTGGAAAAAAGTTTTCCACAGTGTGGAAAAAC
>CAYODC010000298.1:0-2020 GCA_964402575.1 uncultured Verrucomicrobiota bacterium | reverse complement strand
GGGAGATGGCTTTTTCGAGGGCGGGATTGAATTCGGCGGGGCGTCCGAGCTGGAGGAAGTGGTCGGTGCCGGGAAGGACGAAGGCCTCGAAGGAGCGCATGTGGCGGCGGTTGGCTTCGGAGTCGACGGGCCAGAGGTCGGCATAGATGCCGACGACGGGGATGGGGACGGCATCGAAGAGGGGGGCGACTTGGCCGTGGACGTACAGGGATAGCATGTGGTGCATGGCGCTCATGGCGACGGCGGGGGGGGCGGAGGCCATGTCGGCGAGGATCCATTCGCGGAGGGATTCGGGAGTGGAGGGAATGAGCATGGAGCTGACGAAGGCACGGCAGGCGGCGGGGAAGTCGTCGCGGAAGGGGGCGGTCATGGTGTCGAGTTCCTCTTGGGAAAAGGGCATTTCGGCGTTCCCGACGGTGTCCAGCAGGACGAGTCCGAGGAGGCGGGAGGAGTCGAGGCGGGCGGCCTCGGCGATGACGATGCCGCCCATGGAGTGGCCGACGAGGATGAATCGGTCGCCGCCGACGTCGCGGAGGACGGCCTGGACGTCCTGGCCGAAGGATTCCATGGTGTAGTCGGTGCGGGAGGAGCCGGAGTGTCCGTGGCCGGCGAGGTCGAGGGCGACGACGCGGCGGGTTTGGGCCAGGGCGGGGATTTGCTCGCGGAAGTAGCGGGCGTCGCAGCTCCAGCCATGGACGAGGACGAGGGTGGGTTCGCCGGTGCCATGGACTTCGTAGGCGATGGGGGTGCCGTCGGCGGAGGGGACGATGCGGGGGCCTTCGGCGAATGCCGGGAGGGTCAAGAGAAGAAGGCCGATGGCGGCGGCGTGCAGGCGGGCGGGCGAACGGGAACGGGTGGATTTCATGGATGGTTCTCCTTTGTGGGGGGGGCGTCGGAGGCGGCAGCCGGGGGCGGCGCGAGCTGATTGAGGAGGGCGGAGACGACGGCGCCGGCGGCGAACAGCAGGAGGCAGGCCAGGCCGCGGGATCCACCGGGCCAGCCGGGATACACGAGCCAGAGGGACCCGACGACGAGGCCGAGGACGCCGCGGGTGGCGGGGCCTTCGGCCTTTTCAAAGAGCCAATGGGCGAGGCGGGCGAACAGGAGGATGGCGATGCCGGCGCCCAGGCCGACGGGCAGAAGGATGCGCGGATCCAGGCGGGCGACGCCGTCGAGGAGGGCGGGGTAGAGGCCGAAATAAATGAGGAGGAAGGCGACGCTGGCGCCGGGGAGGATGCTGCCGAGGCCGATGCCCGCGCCGGCGAGCAGCCAGACGCCCCCGTTGATCTCCACGGCTTCGCCGCGCGGGATCATGCGGTTTTGCAGGGAGGCCAGCAGGAGGCAGAGGGCGAACAGCGCGACAAAGGCGAACCAGCCGGAGGGGCGGCCTTTGGCACGGTGGGCATGGCGGAACAGATCGGGAAGGGCCCCCGCCATGAAGCCCATGAAGAGATAGAGCGTGGCGGTTTCGTGGCGCGCAAAAACGGTGGCGAGGATGCGGCTGCCGACCAGAATGCCGATGCCGGCGGCGAGGAAGAAGGGGGCGAAGCGGCCGAGGTTATGGCGGAAGCCGGTGAAGGGATGGGCCAGGGCGGCGGTGAGGGGGCGGTAGAGGCCGAAGAGAACCAACAGGGTGCTGCCGCAGAGACCGGGCAGGAGGCCGGCCAGTCCGACTAGAAAGCCGTGGACCAGATGGATCGTGAAGCGCACGAGGGAACCACGTCAGACGGCGCCGCCGCCGGGCAGGTCCTGAATGATGGTGTCGCGGCACATGCTGTCGGCGGTGTAGGGGTAGTCGAGCGTGTAGTGCAGCCCGCGGCTTTCGCGGCGCAGCATGGCGCAGCGGATGACCAGCTCGGCGACGGCGGCGATGTTGCGCAGTTCGAGCAGGTCGGCGGTGACGAGATAGTCGCGGTAGTAGGCGCGGATTTCGCGGCGGAGGGTGGCGATGCGGCGCAGGGCGCGGGCGAGGCGGCGGTTGGTGCGCACGATGCCGACATAGTCCCACATGACGGTGCGG
>CAYODC010000297.1:765-2995 GCA_964402575.1 uncultured Verrucomicrobiota bacterium | reverse complement strand
CGCCTGCTTCTTGACCGACGACTTGCCCATGACCGGCCCCTTTCCTTTCCAAAAGCATCCGGGGCGGCTTGCGCCGCCCCGTTCCGCTCCCGCCTATTCCGCTTTCGTCACCGACAGGATTTCCACCGTTTCCAGCGGCACGTCCGACATGCCCGCCTTCACCCCCGTGCGCACCCCCTTGATCTGGTCCACCACGTCCATCCCCTCCACCACCTCCCCGAACACGCAATACCCGAACCCCTGCGGATTCGGCGCGCGGAAATCCAGGAATCCGTTGTCCTTCACGTTGATGAAGAACTGCGCCGTCGCGCTGTCCACCACCGCCGTCCGCGCCATCGCCAGCGTCCCGCGCTTGTTCGACAGCCCGTTCGCCGCCTCGTTCTTGATCGGCGCCTTCGTCGGCTTCTGCCCCATGTCCTTGTCGAATCCCCCGCCCTGGATCATGAACCCGTCGATCACCCGGTGGAAGATCGTCCCGTCGTAGTGCCCCGCCTCCGCGTACGCCAAAAAATTCGCCACCGTCAGCGGCGCCTTGTCCGCCGCCAGCTTGACCTTGATATCGCCCTTGCTCGTCTTGATGATCACCATGTCCGTTTCCTTTGCTTGTTCTGCTTCCGGCGCCGGCGCTTCTGCCGGGGCCGCTCCATCCGTCATCTCCGGCACCGGCGGCGCCCCCGCCTCGTCCTGCGCCCACGCCGGCGCTCCGCCCGCCATCGCCAAACCCATCGCCAAACCCATCGTCATCCATTTCATCTTCATGCGTCTCCTGAATTGACGTTCCACCCTACCATTCTTTCCCCGCCCCCTCAATTCCCAAATGGCGCGTTTTTCCACTCCGGGGAAAACCCAGGCCGGAATTTTCCACTCCGTGGAAAAAAGTTTTCCACACTGTGGAAAATTCCTCTCTGCCTCAGCCGAACCGGACCGCCTCCGCCGCCAGCGGCGCCAGGTCCTTTCCCGCCAGCCGCGTGCCCAGCGGCGCCGCCGCCACCGCTTCGCCGTTGAGGCGGATCCGCCCAAAGGGACCGTGGACCGCGAACCGGACGCGCACCGGCCCCGCCCCGCTCTCCACCCGCCGCGCGGATATCTCCACAACATCGCCCCTCGCCGCCGCCTCCACCTGCAGGCGGCTGCGCCCGCCGCGCCGATACGCAAACGTCAGCCCGTCGTCGGCCACGTACTCCGCCGCCGCCACCGCCCCGTCGCCCGACAGAAACACGTGCAGCTCCACGTCGTCCAGCGCCGTCCGATGGTCCATGGGCGTCCCCGGCCGCAGCGGCACCACGCTGCCGTCGCGCACATACAACGGCGTCGCCGTCTCCGGCACCGCCACTCCGCGCCGCCAGCCGCCGCCCTCCACCCATGCCCCGTCCAGCAGCGAATACCACGCGCCCGGCCCCGGCAACGGCACGTCCCGCGCCCCGCCGTCCGCCTCCATCACCGGCGCATGCAAGATCGCCGGCCCCAGCAGGTACGCATCCTCGATCCGGTCCAGCTCCAGCCCCGGCGCGTTCTCGAAATCGTGGAACAGCGGCCGCAGGATCGCTTCGCCCGTCTCCTCGTGCGCCGCGAACAACTGGTACAGGTACGGCAGCAGCTTGTAGCGCGACCGGATGAACTCGCGGAACGTCTCCAGCGTCAGCGCGTCATGCGCCCACGGCTCCTGCGGCGCCGTGTGGATGCACGCGTGGTTCCGGCAAAACGGCATCAGGAACGACGCCTTCATCCAGTCCCGCAGCAGCCGCGGCGTCACGTCGCACGCGAAGCCCCCGATGTCCCCCCCCGTGAACGGAATCCCCGACAGCGCCAAATTCAGGCACGTCGGAATCGATTTGCGCAGGTACGCGTAGTTCGACACGCTGTCGCCCGTCCACACCGCCGCATGCCGACCCCCCGCCACGAAATTCGACCGCGTCACCAAGAACGGACGCTGGTCCGGCCGCGCCTGCAAAAAGCCCTCCCGCGACGCCTTCGCCATGCCCGCCGCGTACTGGTTGTGATACGTCTCGTGCCCCTGTTCCCCCCGCCCGAACCGCATGTCGCGCGGATTCGACGCGCCAGTCGACGGATCGTTCATGTCCAGCCACGCGCCCTCGAATCCCAACTGCGCAAATTGCTTCACCTGCCCCGCCCACCATGCCCGCGCCTCCTCCAGCGAAAAATCCGGAAACGCGCTCTCCCCCGGCCACACCAGCCCGATGTATTCCCCGCCCTCCGCGTTCCGGCAGAA
>CAYODC010000297.1:0-755 GCA_964402575.1 uncultured Verrucomicrobiota bacterium | reverse complement strand
CGTCCTTCTCCCGCCCGTCCCGGTACACCTCGTAGCGCTCGTCCCGCTTCACCCCCGGATCAATGATCGGCACCACCCGCTGCCCGTCCGCCGCGAGCTCCGCCACGTCCGCCGCCCCGTTCGGAAACGCCTTCGCGTCCAGCGTGAACACCCGGAACCCGTCCATGTAGTCGATGTCCAGCCACAGCCCGTCCACCGGAATCCCATTCTCCGCAAAGCGCCGCTTCAGCTCGCGCAAATCCTCCGCCGACCGGTAGCCCCACCGGCACTGGTGGTAGCCCAGCGCCCACAGCGGCGGCAGCGGCATCGGCCCGACCAGCCCCTGGAATCGCCGCGTCAGCTCCGCCAGCGTCGGCGCCGCGATCACGAACAAATCCAGCCCCCCGCCTTCCGCCCCCAGCAGCACCATCTTGCCCGCGCTGCTCTCCGCCGCCTGGAAACCCTCGATCGCCACCTCCGCCGCCGTCGACATGAACGCCGGATAGGGCGTATTCATCAGCAGCCCCGCCCAGCCCGCCGGCGTCCGGATGATCAGGTACGGAATCGACACGTAGTACGGATCCACCCGCGCGTTCTCGATCGCCCCCCAGTCGAAGTCCGCAAACGAATCCGTGTTCCAGAATTTCGTGCGCACCCCCGACAGCTCCAGCCCCTTCAGCTTTTCGCCCATCCCGTAGTAGCGGAATTCGTCCCGGTGCCGGAAGCACAGCATGTGCGCCCCCCCGCTCACCCCGATCGATTTGCCCGGCCACGTC
>CAYODC010000296.1:0-3000 GCA_964402575.1 uncultured Verrucomicrobiota bacterium | reverse complement strand
CGATGTCCATGGGAGGGCGCAGGACATTGATTTATCCGGGGCACATGGTGGTACTCGAGGGCGGGTGCGTGGAGGAATTCATGGGGGGGGCGAAGACCGGCGGGGACTCTCCCCGGAAGGCGCCGGCAGCGGCCAGGCCGGCGGCGGCGAAACCGGCAGGGGGAAGGAGTGGCAACGGGGAGGTGGAGGAGATCGGGGCATTGATCGAACAGATTCGCACGTTGGAGGGGGTTGCGCGGGCCCGCGCGGTGGATCGATGCGTGGGCGAGCGGGCGGCGCCCGCGGTGCCGACGCTGGCGGGGCTGCTGGAGGACGCGACGCCGTTCGAGGCGATTCCGGCGATGGGGGGGATGCGAACCGGATTTGCCAACACGACGATGGGGCGGATTGCGGCGGATGCACTGGGGACGATCGGGATGGCGGCATGGCCGCCGTGCATGGAGCGGCTGGAGTCGGGGACGCCGTTTGGGCGGGCGAATGCGGCGGTGGCCTTGCAGGCGCTCCGGGCCCGGTTCAACCCGCAGGATCAGACGTTCCCGAGGCGGTTGATCGAGGTATTCGGGTCGGGAGAGGTGGACGCGCAGCCGGGGGAGAAGGGGCGGATGGCGCTGGTGCTGGAGGCGATTGAATTGCCGGAGGTGACCGAGGCGCTCCACCGTTCGCTGGGGCATTCGGACAAGTATTTCGTGGCGACGGTGCTGGAGATCCTGGGGCGTCGGAGGGATTCCGCGTCCATCCCGGTTCTGGCGCGGACGTTCCTGAATCATGCAGATGCCTATTGCCGGGAGAAGGCGGGCGCTTCGCTGCTCGCCTATGAGGATCCGGCGGCGGGGCGGGCGGTGGAGGCGGGGGCGGGGCGGGCGGACACCCAGACGCGGGAGACCGTGGCGGAGATTTTCGGGCAGTCGAAGGAGGCGAGTTTCGTGCCGATGCTGGCGCGGATGCTGAAGGACGTCGATGTCGGGGTGAGGCGAATGGCGGTGAGGTCCATGAGCCGGATCGGGGGATCGTCGGTGACGTTGCCGTTGGTGCGGGTGGTGCTGGACGAACCTGAAGAGATCGTGGCCCAGAACGCGTTCAACCATCTGGCGGGGAGCGGGGCGGTGCAGACGAACCGGGACCCGGTGCTGGTGATGGCGTTGCTGCCGGGGTTGAAGTTGCGGGATGCGAAACGGCGGGCGTGGTTCACGGAGCTGGTGGGGCGGACGGGGGCGCCGGAGGGGTACGGGGAGATCGCCCGGCTGGCGAGGACGGATCCGGAGGCGGAGGTTCGCCGGTGCGCGGTGGCGTGGCTGGATTCCTTCGAGGATCCGGGGCGGAAGGCGGTGATCCTGAAGAGCCTGATGGAGGACGCGTCGCTGCAGGTCCGGCGGGCGGCGCTGCAGGCGGTGAAGTACGGGTCGTTGCGCGCGAACCAGGAAGAGATCCTGCTGCAGATCGTGCGGGAGGGGGCGGCGGATCGTGCGGAAGAGGCGGCATTCACGATGGCGGAGCTGCATCTGGTCCGGCGGCATCCGGAGGTGTTGACGGTGTTCATCCGGTGCCTGACGAACAAGGACCCGCAGATTCGCGCGCATGCCGAGGAGATCCTGTGCAACGAAGCGGGGATTCCGAGGTACAGCGTACAGGGGAAGGAATTCGAGGGCAGTCCGAACCGGTGGCGGACCTGGTGGCGGGAGCAGGGGATCGCGGTGCAGTGAGAGAGGGGGGGGGGCTAGGGAATCCTCTGGACCCTTTGCCGGGCGGGGAGGGTCATTATTCTATTCGGCTTCGAAATCGACGAGGCGGCGTTCGGCGGCGACTTCGCGGACGAAGGCGGCGACGGCCTGGTGGTCGGGGTGGGCCTGGTAGGCGGCGAGGGCGGCGCGGGATTCGAAGCGGGTGACGAGGACGACGTCGGCGCTGGCGTCGGAGGCGGAGAAGTCGAGGCCGACCTCCAGATGGAGGAGGCCGGGGATTTTCGTGCGCAGGGCTTCGAGTTGTTCGCGGACGAGGCGGGCGTTGTCGGTTTTGGGGCGGCCGAAGGCGGAATCCTTCAGCCGCCACATCACGATGTGGGTGACCACGGGCGGACTAGAAGGTGAAGAGGAGGCCGGCCTGGAGGGCGAAGCCGCTCAGGTCGAGATCCTGCGAGAGGGAGAGGTTGCCGAAATCGAGTTCGTCGGTGATGGCGCCGAGGTCTTCGTCCACGGAGGTTTCGACCCAGGTATATTTGCCTTCGGCGAAGAGGGCGAAGTTGCGGGCGAGCTGGTAGCGGGCGCCGAGGAGGGCGTAGAAGCCGGTTTCGTCGTCGATGTCGAGGTCGCAGGTGTGGTCCCAGGGGCCCTGTTCGCTGCGGAATTCGCCGTCGAAGAAGTAGAAGCCGACGCCGGGGCCGCCGTAGAGGCTGAACTTTTCGGTCACGTCGAGGATGCCGAGCAGGCCGGCTTCGAGGGGGAGGGCGACGAGGGTGGTTTGGTTCTCGTACCAGCCCTGGCCGGGGACGTAGACATCTTCGTCCTCGCCGGTGGCGAAGCCGCCGATGCGCAGGTCGAGGGCGAGGAAGTCGAGCAGGCGGACCTGGCCCTGGACGCCGCCGCCGAAGAAGCCTTCGCCGTCGAACTCGTTGAGGTCATCGGCGTTCCAGTAGGACAGGAAGGCGCCGACGCTGAAGCGGGTCAATTCGGGCGGGGGGGCATCGGCGGCGAAGGCGAGGGGGGCGGCGATCCAGAGAGCAGCAATCCACGTGGCGATCCGATTCATGGGACAACTCCTTTATCTGTTGGAAGCAAGGGTCGACTTGCACTGGCGGGCATCCTAGGCGGTTCGGGGCGGGGGGAAAAGCGAAAAGCGAGCAAGCGGAGCGGGTGGAGCGTTTCGATTGCATGGGGGAAGGGGGTTTTCTATGATGGCGCGAATTGGAGAACAATCCATGATCTATGCGAACAAGATTCCGTATGTGGCCAACTTCCGTTTTGCCGAGTCCGCCGCGGGGGGCGAGTGGCGGATGGGGGGGGCGGT
>CAYODC010000295.1:539-3018 GCA_964402575.1 uncultured Verrucomicrobiota bacterium | reverse complement strand
TTCGCGTTTTTTCCACGCCATGGAAATTTTTTCGCCATTTTTTCCACCGTATGGAACATTTTCATGAACATTTTCCACCGCATGGAAAACCCGCGGAGGCCGCATGAGCCTCGTGGGACATGTGCTGGTGGGGCCCACGGCTTCGGGCAAGAGCGCAGTGGCGCTGCATCTGGCCATGCAATCCCGCCCCCCCCGGCCGATCGTGTCGGCCGACTCCATGACGGTCTACCGCGGCATGGACCTCGGCACCGCCAAGCCCGATGCCGCCGAACGCGCCGCCGTGCCTTCGTTCGGCTTTGACCTGGCCGACCCCTCCGAGCCCTTTTCCATCGGCCACTATCTCGCCGCCCTCACCGCCCAGGCCCCCGCACTGTCGGCCTGCCACGCCACGCCCATCGTGGTCGGCGGCACCGGCCTCTACATCAAATGCCTCACCGAGGGGCTCGACAGCGCCGCCGTCGACAACCCCGCCCACCGCGCCGCCGCCGAAGCCCTGCTGGCCGCCGAAGGCCTCGACGCCCTGCAAGCCGCCACCCGCGCGCTGAACCCCGCCGAATACGCCCGCCTGCGCGACCCCGAAAACCCCCGCCGCGTCGTCCGCGCCTATGAACTGCTCGCCGCCGGCCATCCCTTGCCCTCCACCGTCGAACGCCCGCGCCCCAAAATCCCCGGCCTGCGCCTCCCGCCCGAGGAGCTGCGCGCGCGCATCGCCCGGCGCGCCCGCCAAATGTTTGCCCGCGGCCTCGTCGAGGAAGTCCGCGCCCTGCGCGCGCGGTTCCCCGTCTGGTCCGACACCGCCCGCCACGCCATCGGCTACGAAGAGGCCTCCCTGATCCTCGACGGCCTCATGGGCGAGGAAGAGGCCATCTACCGCACCACCTTGCGCACCACCCGCTACGCCAAGCGGCAAATGACGTGGTTCCGCCACCAGGCCGACGTGGTCTGGATCGACGTCGCCCCCGACGATTCCCTCGAACGCATCGCCGGCCGTGTCCAGAAAGCCTGGGCCACCCACGGCCCCGCCCCCCTCCGGATCTGACGCCCCGCTTCCCATGCCGCCTCGGTTGTGCTACAACCGGCCTTCGAGGTGAGCAGATGACTGATCTTCCCGTGTTTCTTCGTCGCTATGTCCAAAGCCTGGCCGGTTGTGCCTATCTCTTTGCCGGAGGTGTCCTCCGCCAGCGCCACCGCGCCCTCCTCTATACCCTCTGTCACCACTTCGGCTTTGAACACGAAACCGTTGACCCCAACGCCAAACCCGCCCCCGTCGTCCCGGCCGTCCCCGCGGCGCAGGTCATCCACGATGACACCCGCGTGACCCTCTCCCGCATCGCGGATGTCGATGGCAATATATCCCCCACCGAACTCATGATCATTTCCGCTTTTGTCAAACAGCGCCAGGCGGCGGTCTGTTTCGAAATCGGGACCTTCGACGGCCGCACCACGGAAAACATCGCGGCGAATCAACCCGAAAACGGCATGTGCTACACCCTGGACCTGCCTCCCGACGACATCGGCAAGGCGGCGCTCCCGCTGGCGTCCGGGGACATCACCTACATCAACAAACCCCTCTCCGGCGCCCGCATCTCCGACCAAACCCGATCGGGCCGGATCCGCCAGCTCTACGGCGACTCCGCCCAATTCGATTTCAAACCCTATTTTGGGGGCGTGGATCTCATGTTCGTGGACGGATCCCACAGCTATGAATACGTCCTCTCCGACACCGAGGCAGCCTATCAAATGGTGAAGCCAGGCGGACTGATCCTCTGGCACGACTACGACAGCCGGTGGTGGCCGGGCGTCACCCGCGCGCTCAACCTGCTCCAGACCCAGGACCCCCGCTTCCACGGCATGCGCCACATCGAAAACACCGCCCTCTGCTTCCTGGTCCGCTGACCCCCATGCCTCCCGCCAAAAAAACACGGACAGCCCCAGATCCCGCCCGCCCACCCGAACCCGCCGCGGCGCGGATCTTCCTCGTCTATGGATCCGACGACCTCTCCGCCACGCGCAAGGCCGATGAAATCGTCCGGCGCCTCTGCCCCCCCGAAGACCAAGCCTTCGGCCTGGAAACCTTCGCCCCGGAATCCGACCTCAACGCCGACGCCATCGGCGCCGTCCTGCGCAACGTCTCCGAAGCCCTGCGCACGCCAGCCTTTCTCGGCGGAGCCAAAACCGTCTATCTGCGCGGCGCCAACTACTTCAATCCCCGCACTGAGCCCGGGCGCTTTGAAACCGTCAAAACCGAAGTCGCCCGGCTGACCGATTGGCTGAAACAAGGCCTGCCCGACGGCGTTTCCCTGGTCGTGTTCACCCCCTCCGTGGACCGCACCACCGCCTTCTACAAGACCTTCGCCAGCCAAGGCGAGGTCCACGGCTTCGACGAACCCGAGAAAGACCGCGACGCCGAAGCGGATTTCATCCCGGCCGTCGAGAAGATGCTGGCGCCTTACCTGTCGGCAGCGCGCGTGCGGGCGGT
>CAYODC010000295.1:0-529 GCA_964402575.1 uncultured Verrucomicrobiota bacterium | reverse complement strand
AAGATGCTGGCCGACCGCGGCCTGTCCCTGCCCCGGCCCGTGTTCCATGCGTTGATCGACCGCACCGGCTACCACCTCCGCCAGGTCGCGTCCGAAATCGAGAAACTGTCGCTCTTCCTCGGCGACCGCCGGACAGCCACCTTGGAGGATGTCCAACTCATGGTCGCCCCCGTCCGCGAAAGCAAGTTCTACGAGTTTGCCGACATCTTCTGCAGCGGCAACCTCGTCCAAACCCTGCGCGTCATGCACCGCATGTTCGACCAGCGCGTCTCCCCCGTGGCCCTCTTGGTGAACCTCCAGGACCGGCTGCGGAATCTGATGGTCCTCTCCGATTGCCTCAAGCGCGGATGGGCCCGGCTTTCCGGGGGGGACAAATGGCGCAAGCTGGACTGGACCCTCCCGCCCGAAGGCGAGGCGCTCCTGTCCGCCATGGAAAAAGATCCCCGCAAAGGCAATCCCTACGCCGTCACCCTCATGGCCGCCCAGGCCGCCCGCTTCCCCGCCGCGCGCTGGTTCCGGTGGTTCAACG
>CAYODC010000294.1:0-3043 GCA_964402575.1 uncultured Verrucomicrobiota bacterium | reverse complement strand
ATTTCCGCTTGTGCGCCGGCGGCAGGCCCAGCTGCTCGCGGTACTTCGCCACCGTCCGCCGCGCCACCTGGTAGCCCTGCGCCTGCAGTTTCTCGGCGATCGCCTGGTCCGACAGCGGATGGCGCACGTCCTCGTGCAGGATCGCCTTGCCCACCGCCTCCTTCACCGCCTCCGTGGAAATCACCCCGCCGTCGGCCGTCGCCAGCCCCGCCGTGAAAAAAAACTTCAGCTCGAACACCCCCTGCGGCGTCCGCACGTACTTGCCCGCCACCGCCCCCATCGTCATCGGCTTCAGCCGCGATATCCCGTGCTCGAAAAAATCCCCCTGCGCCCCCGCAATCTCCACCGCGATCCGCCGGATCGTCTCCCGCCGCTGGTGCAGGCAGTCCACCAGGAACTTCCCCGAACGGATCTTGTCGGCCAGGTACTTCCGCGCCTCCGCCGCCGTCTCCGGATCCTCCAGCATCGACTCATACTCCGCGCTGATCCGCAGCCGCGGCGCCGCATCGCGCACCATCTCCACCACGTACTCCCCCTCCGCCGTCCGCCGAATCTCCACCTCCGGCGTCACGTACACCGCCGGCGGCGCCGAAAACCGGTGCCCCGGCTTCGGATCCAGCCGCGCAATCAGCCGCAGCGCCTCCGCCGCCTCGTCCTTCCCCAGCCCCGCCGCCTTCGCCACCTCCTCCACCGGCTTCCAGCCCAGCTCCTCCAAATGCCCCGCCACCAGCCGCACCGCCGCCGACCCCTCCCCGTGCCCCTGCCGCCGCAACTGGATCAGCAGGCACTCCCGCAGCCCCCGCGCCGCCACCCCCGGCGGATCGAAATCCTGGATCATCGCCAGCGCCTCCGCCACCGTCGCCTCCGGCAGCCCCGCATCCTGCGCCAGCTCCGGCACATCGATCGCCAGCCACCCGTTCTCGTCCACGTTGCCGATGATGAACTCGCCGGCCTTCTTCTGGTCCTCCGTCAGCCCCGACTCGTTCAACTGCTCCTCCAAATGCGCATGCAGCGACGGCGGCGCCGTCAGCGAATCCAGGAAATGCTGCCGCCGCCCCTCCTCCTCCGGCGTCGGCCCCGGCGTCCCCGGCGCCTCCTCCAGCGGCCGCGGCTCCAGCATCTGCTCCAACGCATCGATCTCCCGCCCGAAATCGTCCGGCTCGTAGTCGTTCTCCCGGTCCGCCTCGTCGAACGCCGTCCCCGCCAGCGGCTCCGCCGCCGGAATCGCGTCGGACTCGCTCACCTTCTCCTCCAGCACCGGATTCTGCTCCAGCTCCGCGCGGATCAGCTCCCGCAGCTCCAGCCACGGCGCCTGCAGGTAGCGCAGCGCCTGCATCATGCGCGGCGCCAGCTTCATCTCCTGCCGGATCTGCTGGCTCTGGAAAAGTCCCTGTTTCATGCGACCCTCACTCTAGCCGAACCCCGCCCCCCCTGCACAGCCCAAACCTCCCGCCCCCCAGGGCCAATGCATTCAAACTCCCCAAAACGGCCCCAAGACAACGGCCTTGTATCGCAAACGTCGCAATCAACGCAAATGTTCGCACGCGCCGGAGGACGATTCCGGGGCCTGGCGCCTGTTTTTGAATCCCACAATTTTCTTTCCGAACCTTTCGAGAAAACCCGACGCCAGGACGACCCCGTTCGGGCTGTTCGGGTCGGCGTTTGCGTTACCTTCGCGTCGCTTGCGACTCTTGCGTTATATGGATCGAAGGATGGAGATGCGGTTGCCCCGCCCCCCCCCGGCCGAAAAAACGTGCATCGCCCTCCCGTTTCCCCTATTCTGCACGCTGTGAATCCCATGGTCCGGACCCCGTTCAGGAAAACCGTCATGAAAAAACTTCTCGGCCTGTCCCTTCTCGCCCTCGCCCTCCCGGCCGCCGCCGGCCTCCTGGCCCCCGACCGCCCCGGCGGCCCCCTGCGCGTCGCCATGTTCTCCGACGGCGGCACCTTCGGCGACCATTCCTTCAACCAGAACTGCCGCGAAGGCATCGAAGAACTGATGTACGCCAACGCCCCCCTCTACGTGCAGTTCATCGAAACCCTCGCCGCCGCCAATTTCGAACGCAAACTCGCCGCCTTCGCCGAACGCGATTACCGCCTCCTGATCGGCATCGGCTACCGCATGGCCCCCGCCATCGCGGCCGTCTCCCCCCACTACCCCCGCACCCTCTTCGCCTGCGTCGACGGCGACATCGACCCCGTCCCCCACAACGTCTGGGCCCTCACCTTCCAGGTCGACCAGTGCGCCTTCCCCGCCGGCTATCTCGCCGCCGCCTGGGCCGACCTGCAGGACCCCCGCGACCCCGCCGTCGCCTGGGTCGGCGGCGTCGATGTCGACAGCGTCAACCAGTTCGTCACCGGCTTCCGCAACGGCGCGCTCCATTTCAACCGCGTCAAGGGCAAGAACGTCCGCATCCTCGGCGGCCATGTCGGCTCCTTCGACGACTTCGAGGGCGGCAAGAAACTCGCCGCCGAATGCCTCGACGACGGCGCCGATGTCGTCTTCGGCGCCGGCTCCATCTCCGGCAACGGCGCCGTCGCCGCCGCCAAGGAATACGGCAAATGGGCCATCGGCGTGGATACCGACCAGTACCAGACCCTCGTCGACGAACAGGACATCCTCCTGACCTCCTGCCTCAAGCGCATGGACCGCGCCGTCAAGCAGACCGTCACCGCCGCCCTCGAAAACCAGTTCTGGGGCGGCACCCGCTACGTCGGCACCCTCGCCAACCACGGCGTCGGCCTCGCCCCCTTCCACCACTTCGAGGACCAAATCCCCGATCGCCTCCAAAAGGAACTCCTCGACATCCAGCGCCGCATCATCGAAGGCGCCATCGCCACCGGCTGGCCCGAATCCCCCGCCCGGCCATGATCACCCCCGGCTTCTCCCGCCTCTTCGGCCCCCGCCCCAAAACCGTCATCGGCATGATCCACATCCGGGCCCTGCCCGGCACCCCCCGCCACTCCGGCGGCTTCGCCCCCATCCTCGACCAGGCCCTCGCCGAGGCCGATACCTACCGGGCCTGCGGCATCCACGCCCTCA
>CAYODC010000293.1:0-3047 GCA_964402575.1 uncultured Verrucomicrobiota bacterium | reverse complement strand
CCTGGTTTTCGTCGCTGACCCAGTGGTGGGTGCCGCCGACGCTCGTCAGCTCCAGTTGGGCGGCGTCGGTGTAGGTGTAGCCGTAGGCCCGGTTGGCCGTCACGCCGCGGCGCGTCGCGCCGTACAGCGTCAGCAAACCGGTCTGGTTGTTCGTCCAGCCCGCGCCGATCACGATCTTCTGACCGTTCGAAAACGCGGCCGGGGCTCCGCCGGCGACCGCGTAGGTCGAGGTGACGACGTTCACGCCGGAAACGTTCAGCGTGACCTCGAGGCCGGCGGCGTTCGTGAACGTCGTGCTGCCCGGAGTCGCGCTGACGGTCACGGTTTCATTTTCGCCGGTCTCGTCGTAGAACCGCACGCGGTAGAAACCGGACGGCTCGCCGGCCAGTTCGATTTCCGCGCCGGTGTCCACGCCTTCGCCGATGTCCTGGAACGGCAGGAACAGGTTGCTGGTGAATTGCACCATGTAGCGGCGGTTGGTCGGCGCGCCAAACGTGAAGGCATGGATGGAGCCCGGCGCCATCTGGAACGGAGGCAGCGTCAGGTCGTCCGGATCCAGATCCATCACATACGACTCGAGGTAGGTGTAGCCATTGGGCGCCAAGTCGCCGCCCGGCGTCAGCGGGTCCTTGCCGTGCCCGGACAGCCACGCATCCGGCACGCCGTCGCCGTTGGTGTCGTCCGGCACGTCCGCGCGCGTGATCGTCACCATCGCGCTCAGCGTTTCCCCGCTTCCTGCGCCGGTCAGGGCCAGGTCGTCGACGTACATCTGGCGGTGATCTTCTTGCCCCGGCGGATCCAGCAGCCGCGTGGCGCCGTTGAAATAGAACTTGAAGCGCGTCGGCGCGCCGGCGCCCACGGCGAGGGTTTGATCGTAGGATTCCGCCCCGTCGCGGCCCGTCCCTTGCACGCGGATGCTGCCGGAAGACGCGTATTCAAAACTCAGGGCCATCGCCTGCGCACCATAGTTGGTGAACATCGGGGCGCCATTGATCGAAATCGTGGAGCTGTTGCCCATTCCCACGCTGATCAACTCCGTGTCGCCGGCCATCAGGACAAACCCGCGGTAGGAATTGGTATTGTCGCTGTCGTAATTCAAGCCGAGCTTGAAGCTGAAGACCGCGCCCGGGGTCATGGCGCTGGCAAAGCTGCGCCGGACTTCGGCATTGGCCCCCACTTCCGCCGGATTCGCGTAGAACCCGAACGCATTGCCGTCAAAACCCGTGATGCCGGCGTTGGTCGGATTGCCGATGAAGCACCCGGCCCAGGAAGTCGTGCCATCCTGGGTGTGATGGAACGACCAGGGTCCGAAACCACTGCCCTGGTTGGAACCATCGGCCCAGCCGCCTTCGTAGTTCCCGGCGTTGTCCGCCAACGACGTCCCGGTGCCGCCCGCGGTCTGGCCGGACACGGTGATGACGTTGGCCCCCACCCCGAGGGCGATGTCCGCGATTTCCCACGGCGTGGCCGCCGCGATCTCACCCGACGCGCCGGTCAGCGCATTGGTCCAGCGCAGGTTGCCGTTGGTCACGGCACTGGCCGTGCCCTGCAGGGTATAGCTCGCCGTTTCGTTCGGCACCGTCGCACTGCCCGGCGGAGTCGTGATGGCCAACCCGGCGCCCCGAATCGTCACTTGGAAGTAGAGGCCGCCGTTGTCGGCCACGATCGTTTCTTCGCCGTCGGTGGCCTGGATGAAATAGCGCACGACCATGCCCTCGGCGAACGTGCCGAGGTTGGCGTTGTACCAGTTGCCGCCGGTGGAGCTCCAATCCGGATTCAGCGTCATGGCGTTGGTCGCCCACGGCCCGCCGTTGGTGCTGACCACGACCGACACGTTCGAAACACCGCCGGCCGGGCCGACTTCCGTGTCCACGTAGAGTGCGGTCGCGAACGTGGCCGCTCCGTCGAGCGGATAGTTCTTCGTGCCACGGATCCACAAGCCGTTGGATACCCCCTGGGCGACCGTAAAGGCATAGTTTTGGTTGTTGTTGCTGTCCCAGGCTTCGGTGCCTTCCGCCCCCTGCACATGGATGAAATACTCCACCGCCGTGCCGGCCGGCAGGGTGCCCAGCGTGGCGTTGTACCACTTGCCGGCTTCGCTGCTCCAATCAGCGTTGACGGCCATCGCCACCGGCGTTTCCCACGTCGTGCCGCTATCCAGGCTGTACACCAGGTTGACATTGGTCACGGCCGCCACCGGACCGGCTTCCGTGTTGACATAGATCGCCGTGTCGGACGTGATCTCGCCCGCCACCGGATAACTGTGCGTGCCGCGCGCCCACAGCGTCGGCGCCGCCAGGCCGGCCACGTACACCTTGGTTTCCTTGCCGCTCAGGCTGATCGCCAGCTTGCCGCCGCTGACCGTGACCTTGTCGGCCGAATTCAGCGCATTGACGAATTCCGTGCCGTCCGGCTTGCCCACCTGGGCGTCGAAGTTCTTGTTGCCGTCCTGGACGTTGATCGCCACCAGCGCTTCTTCCTCGTCGTAGACGCGGCTGAAGGCGTAGGCGCCGTCGGTCCATCGCTCCTGGAACGAACCGCGCGTGAGGCTCTGGTAGGTGGCGCGGGCGGCGTTCAGGGCCGCGATGTGCTGATAGAGCGGCGCGTCGGTCGCGGCCAGCTTGTTGCCCTGCGCGGCGCCGGGCTGGAAGCCCTTGTCGAACATGCATTCGCGCTGCCAATCGCCGTCGTCGGGATTGTCGGCCGACGTACTGCTGCCGTTGTAGTGCCCGCCCTGGTCGAAGGCGTGCTCCGTGCCGTAAAAAAGGCACGGGACCGGCGTGGCCAGATAGAGGAAGCTCAGCGCGGGACGCAGTTTCCAGACGTCGTTGCCCGTGTCGCCGCCGCTCATCAGGGCGATGCGGTTCAGGTCGTGGTTGTCCATGAACGCCACGAGACGGTTGGCCCCTTCGCCGTACATGCTCTTGTTGTTGAGCTGCTGGGTCAATTGGCCCACCCAGCCGTTGTCCACGAACACGCTCTTGATCGTCTGGCTGAGGGGGAAGAACAGGGCGGAGTTGTAGGAATAGCCGGAGTCCTTGCACCAG
>CAYODC010000292.1:0-3071 GCA_964402575.1 uncultured Verrucomicrobiota bacterium | reverse complement strand
CCGACAAGCTCCACGCCCGCGGCCCCATGGCCCTCGAGGAACTCACCACCTACAAGTACATCATCCAGGGCACCGGCCAAATCCGCGCCTGATGCCCCCCAAAAAAACGCGCTGGAAACCTCCACTCCCCTTTTCCGTGGCTTGCATTTCTCCGAACCTCCCATTACGCTTTCGGCATGGAATCCGGTCTTGATCCTGGCCGGTCCGCTCCGGACCTGGAAATGGGGGCTCCGCCTCCCGCGGATGGCCCCCTGAGAATCCTGGCCGCCGATGACGATCCCCTCGCCCTGGCCGTGCTGGCCCGCGTCCTCGCCAAACACGGCTACCGCGTGATCAAGGCGGTCGACGGACTGGAGGCCTGGCGCGCCTTCCAACAACCCGATCCCCCCCCGCTGGCCATTCTCGACCGCGTCATGCCCGGCTTGGACGGCATCGATCTCATCCGCAAGGTCCGCTCCCTCCCTTGCGATCCATCCCCCTACCTCCTCATGGTCACCGCCCGCGACGACAAGGCCGATGTCGTCGCCGCCCTCGAGGCCGGCGCCAACGACTACCTCACCAAGCCGTTTGATCCCGATGAACTCCACGCGCGCATCCAGGTCGGCCGTCGCCTCGTGGAAATGCAATCCGAACTCCGCGACCTCAATGCGTCCCTCGAACGCCGCGTGGCCGATCGCACCCGCGAACTGCAGGCCGTCCAGTCCCAGCTCTACGTCAATGAAAAGATGGCCTCCATCGGCCAGCTCGCCGCCGGCGTCGCCCACGAAATCAACAACCCCGTCAGCTTTGTCGCCACCAATTTCGCCGCCCTGGAAAAAAACATGGCGGCCTTTTCCAACCTCCTGTCCGCCTACCGCGAAACCTTCGCCATCCTCGCGCGCAATCCCGGCATGGCCCCCTTCGTCGAACGCCTCGCCGAAGTCGAAAAACGCGGCTCCATCGATTTCATCCTCCAGGACCTCCCCAAGCTGTTCGCGGAATCGCGCGAAGGATTCCGGCGCATCACCTCCATCGTCGACAGCATGCGCGGCTTCGCCCGCAAGGACGCCCCCGGCGCCTTCCAGGCCCATGATCTCAATGCCGGCATCCGCGACACGCTCGTCATCGCCCGCAATGCCTACAAATACGGGGCCGAGATCGACCTCCAACTGTCCGACATCCCCGCCGTTCCCTGCATCCCCGGCCAGATCAACCAGGTGCTCCTCAATCTCATCGTCAATGCGGCCCAGGCCATCGGCGCCCCGCCTTCCCCCGGTTCCCCCAAAGGCACCATCCGCATCCGGACCGGTCACGATGACACGGATGTGTTCTGCACCATCGAGGACACCGGCCCCGGCATTCCTCCCCGCGTCGCCCCCCATGTCTTCGATCCGTTTTTTACCACCAAGGCGCCGGGCCAAGGCACCGGCCTCGGCCTGAGCATCTCTCACGACATCGTCGTGCTCAAGCATGGAGGCACCTTGACCTTCCAGCCTTCCGAACTGGGCGGCGCCGCGTTCCGCCTGACCCTCCCGATCACACGCCCCCCCCCGCCTGCCCGAGGTCCGCATGAATGACATCACCGTCCTTTTCGT
Organism: uncultured Verrucomicrobiota bacterium; assembly: GCA_964402575.1. Taxonomy (GTDB): domain Bacteria; phylum Verrucomicrobiota; class Kiritimatiellia; order CAIQIC01; family Lenti-01; genus Lenti-01. Next base: position 1,497 of record CAYODC010000292.1, on the reverse strand, counting down.
CGACGACGAGGAATTCGTCCTCAGCTCCCTCGAGCGCTTTTTGATCCAGGAACCCTATACCAAGCGCTTCGCCCCCACCGGCGCACGCGCCCTCCAAATCCTGGAGTCCGAACCCGTCCACGTCATCGTCACGGACATGCAAATGCCCCACATGGACGGAATGGAGTTGCTCAAGACCGTCAAGGATCGCTGGCCCGCCATCATCCGCATCGTCCTCAGCGCCCATGTCAGCTCCCCGCGCCTGCTCGAGGCCATCAACACCGGCGAAGTCTATCGCTATCTCACCAAACCCCTTCAGGCGCCCGAGGAAGTCAGCTCCATCCTGCGCGATGCCATCGAACTCTTCTCCCTCCGCCACGCCCGCCAGGAAATGACTCGCCAGCTCGAGGAGCGCAATCGCCAGCTCGAAAACACCCTCGCCCAGGTCCGCCAGCTGCAAGGCATGCTGCCCATCTGCGCGGCGTGCAAGAAAATCCGCGACGACAAGGGCTACTGGCAACAAATCGAGGACTACATCATCGAACATTCCGAGGTCATTTTCAGCCACGGCCTCTGCCCCTCATGCGCCCATCGCCTGTATCCCGACGTGTTCCCTGATCCTGGTCCCCTTCCGGAACCCTGATGCCCAGGCCCTGTTCCCGCCTCCCATCGCGCTCCGTTTGGCCGTGTAAAATTTTTTTTGAAAATAGGGTTGACGTCCTTGCCCCCTTGCCATATAGTGCTCATCACAAATCGGGGATGCCCCTGGCCCCAACGTTCTTTCAAACAATTTGTACAACTTGTTGCTAACCACGCAACAAGCAGATGGGATTACGAGGGTCCCCCCATACCTCACCCGTCTGCATTCATCCGTGCCAGGCTACCCCCCCCGATAATGCCTGGCACGGACCTTTTTTACCCCCCGCCCGTTCCCTTCGGTCGGGTTATTCCACCGCGATTCGCACGCTGTCGCTGTTCCCCCGCGAATCGGCGCAGACAATCTGGTGCGTCCCCCGTTCCAGCGGCCAGAACAATGGCCTGCCCGCCTGCGAGCTGCCCACCTGACGGTCATTCACGAACCAACGCAGCGTCTCTCCAGCCTGCCCGGCCGCCGCATCCAACGCCAACTGTTGCCGGAGGGTTTCTTCTCCCGGCATTTGCCGGTATACGCTGCCGCGCGCCGGCGAGGAAATCCGCAGCGGCGGGTCCAACGCCCCGTCGACCATGCCCGGCCTCGGGTCGGGTGACGCCATCGCCACCGCGCCCGTTCTTTCTCCCCCCCGATGCAGCGGACAAGGCGCGTGGCGCGATACCTTGGCGATCCCCCATTCCTCGCCGCACGCCTCGCAATGCGGGCCCGGCGCACACCCGCTCTCCGCACACACCTCACGCTTTTCAATCCCGGCAGGCCGATCAAATGCAGGTCCCCGGTTTCCAGGATAGAGCTGGCGGCACACGTCCCACGCCACCGGTGTCGCCGCCAGCCGCCCCACCAGCGTGTCCGAGCCCCCCCCGTCT